>CALMZW010000363.1 GCA_937870605.1 uncultured Synergistaceae bacterium | reverse complement strand
TCGGGATTCTGCGAACGCTCCGTGAGGAGGGCGTCACGCTGATCTACATCTCCCACCGGCTCCAGGAGGTCTTCGAGATCGGGGACCGCATCACGGTGCTCCGAAACGGCGTCCGGATAACGACGGCGCCCGTCGGCGGCATGACCGTTCCCGATATCGTCTCTCTGATGGCGGGACGGGACATGGGAAAGGGTTTGCCGTTCGACGAAACCGTCCGGAGAGGAGAGACGCTTCTCGAAGTCCGGGATCTCCGCCTGAACGACGCCTCGGTCCCGATATCCTTCAGCCTCCGCGCGGGAGAGATCCTCGGCGTCGCAGGGCTCGTCGGTTCGGGCAGGACCGAAACCCTCCGCGCGATCTTCGGCGCGGACCCCAAGGCTTCAGGGCGCATCCTGCTTCAGGGACGCGAGATATCGGTTCGTTCCCCCGCCGACGCCGTCGAAGCGGGAATCTGCCTTCTCACAGAGGACCGGAAGGGCCAGGGGCTGGTGCTCGACATGTCGTGCGCCGCAAACATCTCCCTGACAAACCTCCCGGCGGTCTCGACGCGGGGCTTTCTGGACTTCGCGAAGGAACGCGCCGAAGCGGAGCATTTCGTCCGCGACATGGAGATCAAGACGCCGTCCGTGGACCGATGGGTGCGCTTTTTGTCCGGAGGAACCCAGCAGAAGGTCGTTCTCGCGAAGTGGCTCTTCAGAAAAGCGAAGGTTCTGCTGCTCGACGAGCCGACCCGCGGGGTCGACGTCGGGGCGAAGGTCGAACTCTGCACGCTTCTCTGGAAGCTCGCGCACGAAGGAAAGGGCATCATGATGGTCTCGTCGGACCTGCCCGAACTGCTCGAGCTGTGTCATCGCATCCTTGTCTTTTCGGACGGCCGCATCACGGGGGTTTTCGAGCGGGACGCGTTCGACCAGGAAGCGATTTTGTCGAAGGCGTACGAAGCCTACATCCGGACATCGTAAAAAGGAAGAGGAGTGGAAACGCATGGAACGTCCGCAGAACACCGAACGACGGAAGACTGACGACACGGACAGGGGGACGAAGATACTCGGCTTCTTCATGCGGGAGGCCGGGATAGGCGCCGCGCTGCTGATTCTGTGCATCCTCTTCGCGGCATTCGTCCCGCAATTCGCCTCGAAGATCAACGTATCGAACATCCTGACCCAGATCAGCATCAATACGGCCATCTCGGTCGGAATGACCTTCGTGATCCTCCTCGGAGGGATCGACCTCTCCGTGGGCTCGGTCATTTCGCTCTGCACCATCGCCGGCGGGATGATTCTCTCGAAGGGCGCCGTCCTGGGAACGACTCCTGCGATTCTCCTCGCCGTCTTCGCCTCCATCACCGCCGGTCTTGCCTGCGGGCTCTTCAACGGCTGGGTCTCGGTCAAGTGGAACATCCACTCGTTCATCGTCACGCTGGGGATGCTCAACATCGCCCGGGGCGCGGCGCTCCAGATCTCGGGCAGCCGGACGATCTTCTCCTTCCCGGCGGCCTTCAACCAGTTCGGCAGCCGGACG
>CALMZW010000362.1 GCA_937870605.1 uncultured Synergistaceae bacterium | reverse complement strand
CATTTCGGAAAGATCTCCGCCCGAAGGAACCAACGACGTCAGTTCCCGGATGTTCTCGATCCGCTCCTCCCAAGATTCCGCGTCCTGACTCTTGAGGAAGCCGGAATAATCGATATCTTCCATGATGTAGCCGATGATTTCGGTGACATCCCGCGAGCGTTCGAGAATCGCACTCAAATGAGCCGCGAGTTCCATCGCGCCTGTCGAAGCTTTTCCCGCAAGCCCGGTTTTCCCTCCGGAAATGGTCGCCCATACGTTCGCAGGGTCGGAACCGGCCAGGTCGAGGATGGTATCCGCAAGCTTTTCGAGCGACTTTTTCCCCAACCCCCGAACCGGTACATTGCCCACTCTCATGAGCGATACGCGATCAAAGGGGTTCGCCGCAAGACGCATGAAGGAGAGCACGTCCTTGACTTCTTTGCGCTCGTAAAACGCCGTTCCCCGGATGACCCGATACGGAACGAGATTCTCCATAAGTTTCTGCTCGTATATCCGGCTCATCGCGTTGATCCGGTACAGGACCGCAATATCGCCGAAATCGTACCGTTCCTTGTTATGCAGACGAAGAATGGAGGAGACGAGAGACGTCGCTTCGGCCGTCTCGTCCGGAGCAAGCAGGACATGGATGCGTTCGCCCTTGTCCCGGATCGTCCAGAGTTCTTTCTTGCGCCGTTTCGAATTTCCGAGAATGAGGGCATTCGCTCCGGCCAGGATATTTCCCGTCGATCGATAATTCTGGTCGAGGATATAGACTTTCGCCGGCGGGAAATCCTTTTCGAAATTCAGGATCATGGACATGTCCGCTCCACGCCACCCGTATATCGACTGGTCCGGATCGCCGACCACCATGATGGCGCCGCGGTTTCCAACCAGATAGCGCAACAGCCTGTATTGTATCCGGTTCACGTCCTGGTACTCGTCCACAAGCACCCATCCGATCCGTTCCCGCTCCCGTTCCCGGACCTGGAGGTCCGACGCGAGAAGATGCAACGGAAGAACGAGCAGGTCGTCGAAATCAAGCGCGTTGTGTTCGCGCAAAAGTTGCTGATATCTTTTAAAGACGGGGCCGGTGATTGAATCGATCAAACCGGGGGGAGGAAGCAGATCGACGGGATCCATCTCGTTCTTGATCTGCGAGATCTTCTCGATCAGCGTCGACGGTTCGATTTCCTTCGAGTCAAGGTTCAATTCTTCCATGATATTTTTGACGATGCTCTTGGCATCTCCCCTGTCGAAAACAACGAACCCCTTGCGAACGCCTGCTTTCTCCAGAGCGTCCTGATTCCGGAACAGGAGTTTCAGACCGAAGGCGTGAAAGGTGCTTACCTGTATCAGCCGGGAGAGCGGACCGACAAGCTGTTGGACGCGTTCGGACATTTCCCTGGCCGCCTTGTTGGTGAACGTGACCGCGAGAATGCCCTGCGGCGCCGCTTTTTTCGAAGCGATAAGGAACGCGATCTTGTGCGCGAGAACGCGGGTCTTTCCGCTCCCCGCACCCGCGAGAACGAGCAGAGGCCCGTCGCAATACGCAACAGCCTCCCTCTGGCGAGGGTTGAGACGTTCGAGGATTGAGTCGGTTTCCGACATCAGCCCCGCTTCTCCTTCAGCCACATCCGCAGGAGCGCGATCCACGCATCCATCCCCTTTCCCGACGGCGCTTCCATCATGAGAAGCGGCACGCCCGGATTCAGACGCTCGAGGTCCCCCTGGTACAACTCCATTTCAAACGGAACATACGGCAACAGATCCGTCTTCGTCAACAGGACGGCCTTCGCCTGCGAGAAGAGCAACGGATATTTGAGAGGTTTGTCCGCTCCTTCGGGAACGCTGCTGACGGCGACCTTCATGTCCTCTCCGATGTCGAATTCCGCCGGACACACGAGGTTCCCGACATTTTCCACGAAAAGGATATCGACCGTATCGAGCGGCAAGGATTCAAGCGCCCGGGAAACGAGGTGGGCTTCGAGATGGCACCCTCCGTCGGTGTTGATCTGAACCGACGGGACTCCGAGGGCGGCGATCCGTTCGGCGTCACGGGCAGTGGCGATGTCCCCTTCGATGACGGCGAAGCGGAATTCCGGAGCCATACGGATTGTCGATTCGAGAAGCGTCGTCTTCCCCGAGCCGGGGGATCCTATGATATTGATATAGAGACGACCGTCCCTGCCCATTCGATCCCGGATTCGCCGCGCAACCTCCTCATCGGCCTCCATGACGGACTGCCGGATCGTTATCACTCGATTCATCAGACTGCTCCACCTCCATGGATTCTATTTCGAGTTCCATGCCGGAATGAGTTTTCACGTTCTTTTCCCCGCATTTCGGACACAGAAAGGCGATCGGATCGTCTCCCTGCCACTCGGCGCCGCACGTCGGACATGAAAGACGCAACGGGATGAGCGACAGTTCGAGAACCGAGCCTCGAAGAACCGTGTCCTCCGTCGCCACGCCATACGCGAAACGCATGACATCCGGAATCACCTGCCGCATGCGCCCGATTCTCAGATGCACCTTTTTGACCTTTCCCTCGATGCCGTATTCGGAACACATGGGGATGAGGCTTTCGAGAATCGCCTCTACAAGGGACAATTCGTGCATGCGCAAACCTCCGGCGAAAAAAAAGGGGCCCGGTCGGGCCCCCGGAACGCAACCTTCAAAGATCTACTCGTTTGGCTCGATCAGGCCGAAACCGCCGCTTTTCCGTTTGTAGACGACGTTTACGGAGGCCGTCTCGACATTTCTGAAGACGTAAAACTCGTGTCCCAGGAGATCCATGTGCATGACGGCCTCTTTCGGCGTCATGGGTCTCAGGGCGAACTTCTTGACCTTGACGATTTCTTCGGTGCTTTCCTGCGGTTCGACCTCCTGCGGCATTCCCTCGATGTTGAAGGAAATATCGTGGGTCTTCAGCTGTGCGCGATCCGTCAGGAAGGACTTGTGACGCTTGATCTGACGTTCTATGTTCTTGAGCGCTTTATCGAATGCCTTCCTCATATCGGAAGCCTTATCTTCGCCGCGCATGATGACACCGTTCGCATTCGAGGTAATTTCCACGTTGTACACTCCACGACCGAAGGAGACAACCACCTGGTTATCGAGTATCTTGCTGAAAAATTTCTCGAGTTTGGAGAGCTTCCCCTGCATGTAGGACTTGTATTCCTCCGAAACTTCGGTTCCTCGTGTTACGAAGCGCATATCCATTCATCACCCCTCCATTCCCCTTCAGTTTTGTTTGAATCATTCTATCACCCGCACTGAGGATGGGCAAATACCGGGAGTTTGCCATCCGACAGGGGTGTTCGGTATAATACACACATCAAATACCTTATTTATTTAAGGAGTTGAAGAATTATGTTTATAGCCCAAAGGGCCGAGAGGCTTCAGCCATCCGCTACGCTGGCGGTTGCGGGCAAGGCGAAGGCGATGAAACGCGAAGGGAAACCCGTTATTTCGTTCGGATCGGGAGAGCCGGATTTCAATTCTCCCGCGTCCGCACTCCAGTATGCTTCCGATGCGATGTCGAAAGGCTTCACCCACTATACCCCCGAATCGGGGATCCCGGAACTCAAGGAAGCCGTCTGCCGGTATTACCAGGACCACTTCGGACTCTCGTTCTCCGTTCCGGAGGTTCTCATCGGCGCAGGCGCGAAGCCGCTCATCTACGAGGCTCTCGGGTGCCTCCTCGATCCGGGCGACGAAGCGCTCATCTTCACGCCGGCGTGGGTCAGCTACGTCGAACAGATCCGCCTGTTCGACGCGAAAGAAGTTCTCGTCGATACGTCGGATACGGGGTTCATCCCCGATATCGACCGGGTCCGCTCCCTTATTTCCCCGCGGACGCGATGCATGATCGTCAACACACCGAACAATCCGACCGGCTCCGTGTACGACCGGAAGACGCTTCTCGGCCTCGCGGACATTGCGATCAAGCACGATATCACCATCATCTACGACGAAATATACGAACGGCTTGTCTACGGCGATGCGGTCCACAATCAGATACTCAACCTGTGCCCCGCCGCCCGGGAACACACGATCACGATCAACGGCGTGAGCAAGGCCTTCGCCATGACCGGATGGAGAATCGGCTATGCGCTTGGCCCCAAGGGCATCATTTCGAAGATGTCGTCGTTCCAGGGGCACCTTACGTCCAACCCGTGCTCGGTCGCGCAGTACGCCTCTCTCGGAGCGCTTCGCGGCGCCGAGGACGATGTCGTCCGCATGCACGCGTCGTTCAGCGGCCGCAGGGAACGGATCCTCGGACTCCTGCGCGACATGCCCCACATTCGTTTCGCCGAACCGAAGGGCGCCTTCTACGTCTGGATCGACATCGAGAAGACGATCGGCATGCGCTACGGAGATCGCGTCATCGAGAACGACGCGTCCTTCTGCGAGATACTTCTGGAAGCAAAATACGTCGCCGCGGTTCCCGGGTCCGGGTTCCTGACGCCCGGCAACATTCGCGTCTCGTACGCGAACGCCGAGGAGGAAATCGTGGAGGGCATGAAGCGACTCAAGGAATTTCTCGTCGAGCTTTGCTAAAAAAACGGGGGGCGGAGAGAATGATTCTCCTGCCCCCTTTTTCTTCTACGGCGTTTTTCCCCCGATCAGCGCTTCCGGTTTTCCCACACTTCGGGGTTGACCAGATGTTGCGGTCTCCTCCCCTGAAGGGCGGCGACAAGGTTTTCCGCCGATTTCCGGGCCATGCCCTCGCGCGCCCGGACGGTAGCGCTTCCAACGTGCGGCAGCGTCGTCAGGTTCGGCGCATTCAATATCGGGTCATCGAGCGGAACGGGCTCGACATCGAAAACGTCGAGTCCGGCCCCCCAGATCCATTTTTCGTGGAGCGCCCGAACGAGCGCGGACTGATCGACAACCGGCCCCCTGGAAGCATTGATCAAAATAGAGGTCGGCTTCATCATCCGCAATTCGCGCTCTCCGATGAGACGCCGCGTCTCCTTCGTCAGCGGACAGTGCAGACTGACGAAGTCGCTTTCGACGAGAAGATCGTCCAGCGTTCGACGCTCGACTCCAAGTCGCTGTTCGAGTTCCGGGTTTGCGTTCGGCCCCGTGTAGAGGACCTTCATGCCGAAACCGAGGGCGCGCTTCGCAACCGCTTGTCCGATCTTTCCGAGCCCCACGATTCCAAGCGTCGCGCCATCGATATCCCGTCCCAGAAGCAGGTTCGGATGCCATGTTGTCCACTCCCCGGACCGGAGAAGGGCATTCGCTTCAAGGACGCGCCTGGCGGCTGCGAGCAGAAGCGTGAACGCCACGTCCGCCGTTGCGTTCGTCAACACGTCCGGCGTATTGGTCACGCATACGCCATGCCGCGTCGCGGCGGGGACATCGATGTTATCGAAGCCCACCGCATAGTTGCTCACAACCTTGATTCCGGGAGCGTTCGACAGGAACTCCTCGTCTATCCTGTCGGACAGCATCGTCAGCATTCCGTCGACGTCTTTCGCGCGCTCGAGAAGAACCTCGCGGGGCGGAGGATCGACGGAATCCCATATCGAATAGTCGACGGCGCCTTCCAGAAGCCTGATGCCGACATCCTGAATGCGACGGGTTACGAACACGCGCGGCTTATCCATGATGGCGTTATCCTCCTTTGACAAAAAAAGCGCCTGCAATGCAGGCGCCCCGGATAGTGTTCGCAGTCAATGCGTATCGGTCAATTTCCCTCGAGTATTTCCTTTTCCTTGACCTTGAAGACCTCGTCGATCTTGACGATGAACTCGTCCGTTACGTCCTGGACTTCCTTGGAGTATTTTTTCAGGTCGTCCTCGCTGATCACGGAATCTTTCTCCATTTTCTTGTATCGTTCGTTACTGTCGCGCCGGACGTTCCGGATCGCAACCTTCGCCTCTTCGGCGTATTTCGACACGAGCTTCGTCAACTCAACGCGCCTTTCCTTCGTCAGTTCAGGCAGGGAAACCCGGATAATTTCTCCGTCTATTTGCGGTGTAACCCCAAGAGACGACGCGAGAATCCCCTTTTCGATCATCTTCAGCGAAGCCTTATCGAAGGGGGTAATGACAATCTGTCTTCCCTCCGGGATGTTCACCGTCGCAATCTGCTTGATCGGCGTCGACGCCCCGTAATAGTCGACCTTGATATCGTTCACCAGCCCCGGATGCGCTCTCCCGGTCCGAATACCGACGAACTGACCGTGGAGATGCTCAACGACCTTTTCCATTCTGTCCTTCAGGTCCTTGAATTCCTTTTTCGGCATTGTCCCGTTCCTCCTCCCCCGTTGTGACGATTGTACCGATTTTCCGGTCATGCACCAGAAAATCGATCAAATTCCCCTTCTGCAAAATATTAAAAACGAATATGGGAATCTTGTTTTCCATACACAACGAAAAAGCCGCTGCGTCCATAACCTCCACCTGCTTCATCAGCGCATCGAGATATGTCATATGATGCAGAAGCGTGGCATCGGGGTTCTTCTTCGGATCTTTGTTATATATACCATCTACCTTGGTCGCTTTCAACAGGCAATCCGCGCCGATCTCCGCCGCACGCAACGCGGCCGCCGTATCGGTCGAGAAATACGGAGACCCCGTTCCCGCGCCGAAGATAACAATTCGTTCCTTCTCAAGGTGACGCAGCGCCCGTCTCCGGATATACGGCTCCGCGATCTGCCGCATTTCGACGGCCGTCTGGACTCTCGTCGGGACGCCCAGACGCTCAAGAACATCCTGAAGGCACAGCGCATTGATGACCGTCGCGAGCATTCCCATATAGTCGGCCTGCGCCCGCTCGAGCCCCATCTGTTCGATCTCCTTGCCCCGCAACATATTTCCGCCGCCAACGACCATCGCGATCTGGATGCCGGTTTTGGCGACCTCAACAATTTCCTCCCCTATGGAGCGAATCGCCTCGAAGTCCAGACCGAAGGGCTTCCCTCCTGCCAGAACTTCTCCCGACAACTTCAACAGCACCCGGTTATATTTCCCCATGCGGACTCACTCTCCCGAAGACACAAAAAAGGCGAGGTCTCCCCCGCCCTGAATGATCTTTCCCTCTTCGTCCCTATTCGCCGATCGCGAATCGTGCGAAGCGTCGCACCACGATGTTTTCCCCGAGTTTCGCGATACACGCCACGATCAGATCCTTGACCTTTTTATCCTGATCTCTGATGTAGGGCTGTTCCAGAAGGCAGCTCGTCTCGAAAAACTTCTGGACCTTCCCCTCGGCGATTCTGTCGACCAGCTTTTCGGGTTTGCCTTCGTCAAGAGCCTGCTGCCGGTAGATCGCCTTTTCGCGATCGAGAACATCCTGCGGAACATCCTCGGGTTTCAGGTACTGCGGCGCCGCAGCGGCGATCTGCATGGAAATCTCGTGTCCGAGAGCGATGAACTCGTCGGTCTTCGCGACGAAATCCGTCTCGCTGTTGATTTCCAGAAGCACGCCGATTTTGGAATTCGTGTGAATGTATGAGAACACCTTGCCGTCGGAGGCTTCCCGCGTCGCCTTCTTGGCCGCCTTCGCGAGCCCCTTCTCCCGCAGGAAATCGATGGCTTTCTCCATATCCCCGCCGACCTCGGCGAGAGCCGACTTGCAGTCCATCATACCAGCCCCGGTGCGCTCACGTAGTTCTTTGACAACGCTTGCACTGATTTCCATTACGTTTTCCTCCTCAAGAAAAAAATCGTTACGACCCGAGCCTACGCGTTGGTCGGCTCTACGACCTGATCGTACACTTCGTGAAGGCGCTCCTTGACCTCTATGATATCCGTCTCGGTCACGTCCACGGGCGCCGCGGAGCCCTCACCGTCGGCCTCAACCACTGCGCCGACGGAATCCGTTCCCTGCCGACCCTCGATGAACGCGTCGGCCATAAGACCGGCGATCAGTTTGATGGCGCGGATGGCGTCGTCATTGCCTGGGATCGGATAATCGATGACCTCCGGGTCGCAGTTCGTGTCGACGATGGCGACGACCGGTATGCCCAGCTTTCTGGCTTCGGCGACCGCGTTCTCTTCCCGTCGCGGATCGATCAGGAACAGCACATCGGGCACGACGCGCATGTCCTGGATCCCCTTCAGGTTTTTCTCAAGCTTGGCAAGTTCTTTCCGAAGCAGCGATATTTCCTTTTTCGGCAGGTTCTGCCAGGAGTTCTCGTCTTCCTTTTTCCGAAGTTCGAGCATGCGCGCCACGCGCTTCCGGATCGTTCCGAAGTTCGTGAGGAAACCGCCGAGCCAACGCTGATTGACATAATACTGCCCGGCGCGTCCGGCTTCGTCGCGGATGGTATCCTGCGCCTGTCTCTTGGTTCCCACGAAAAGAATCGTTCCGCCGTTCTTGGAAACCTCTTTGACGAAATCGTAGGCCTTTTCAAGCCCGCGGACTGTCTTCTGAAGGTCGATGATGTAGACCCCGTTGCGCTCCGTGAAGATATACGGCTTCATCTTCGGGTTCCATCTGCGGGTCTGGTGTCCGAAATGCACACCACATTCGAGAAGTTGCTTCATACTGACTACCGACATGACGTGTCCCCTCCCGGGAATGAGTTTTTTCCTCCATGGACGTCATCCGGACCGGGAGCCTTCCCTTATGAAAGGCACACCCCGACCTGTCGGTCCATGTGTGGAATGTGAACCGTCGGTGAGTATAGCACAGACACGGGTTGACCTTCAAGCATCCAGGAAGTAGCATATACCCCGTATTTCGCTGTAATAAATTGAATGGGAATGGAGGCCTTTACCAATGGGCAAGGAGTCGCTTATCGAAAAACTCGACAACCTCCCCCCCGAAAGGAAGGCGATGCTCAATCGTCTTCGTCGCGTGGAAGGACAGTTACGCGGAATCCAGAGAATGATTCTCGAGGATAAACAATGCTATGACATTCTTCTGCAGCTCTCCGCCGCGAGGAAAGCCATGCAGAAAGCCTGCATCGAAATCCTCAAGCATTATATACAGAAATGCGTCTCCGAGGCGCAGAAACCCGACGTCGTCAACATGGAACGCCTGATCGAGGCGCTTATCGACATCTCTCCGAGTCCTTCCGCGCCGGAAAACGGACTGGAAGGGGAAACGGAATAGCTCATGGTCGGGAGCGAGCGGATCCGGACTCTTTCGTATGAGGGAGGCATCCGGGAAATCTCGGAACGTGCGGCGAGCATGGAAAAAGCGGGACGGGATATCGTCCACTTCGAAATCGGGCAGCCCGATTCGGATTCTCCCCAAAACGCAAAGGATGCCGCTATCGACGCCCTTCGTAGGGGAAAGGTCGCGTACACCCCAAGGGCAGGCATTTCCGAACTGCGCAAGGCCCTTGCGGATTTGGAGGAGACGCACGGAATCCACAGCTCGTGGGAGGATGTCGTCGTAACCTGCGGCGCGGTGGAAGCCCTCATGACCGTTTTTCTCGCTGTGCTCGACCCGGGAGACGAGGTCCTTATCCCCACTCCGGCCTTCCCCGCATACTTCGACCAGGTTCGGCTCTGTTCCGCGGTCCCGATCTCCGTACCGACGGCCGGAGATCCGGATATTGACGCCATCGAAAAGCTCGTAACGGACAGGACTCGGCTTGTCGTGCTGAACTCTCCGTGCAACCCTACAGGGCACGTGATCTCCCCGGAATGCAACGCCCGGCTTTTCGATCTCGCGGAACGACGCGGTCTGCTTCTTGTATCCGACGAATGCTACGCCGATTTTATCTATGAAGGACGACACGAGAGCATCGCTGCGATTCCGGACGCGAGGAACCGCGTTTTTGTCGTCAGTTCCCTCTCGAAGCCGTTGTCCATGACGGGCTGGCGTATCGGATACGTCCTCTGTCCTCCGGCGTTTCGTTCGTTTATCACAAAGGCGCACCAGATCCTGACCACATGCGCCTGCTCCTTCGCACAGGCCGGCGCCGTAACGGGACTTTCGTCACTCAAGGAGACGACGTCTTCCATGACGGCGGAATACCGCGAACGGAGAAGACTCGTCCTCAACGGACTCTCGGCCTGCGACGGACTGAAATTCATCCCACCGTCCGGGGCGTTTTACGCCTTTCCCGACATATCGGCGCTCGGGATTTCCTCGATGGAGTTTTGCGCAGAGCTTCTCGAAAAAGAAGGAGTAGCGATGGTGCCCGGCGACGCGTTCGGCGCCCCGGGACATGTACGTATCGCCTATACGACCTCGAAGGAACGCATTCGCGATGGAATGATCCGTTTCGTGAAGGGGTGGAATCGCCTGGCTACGGGGAGGGAATAGACAAAACGGCTTCTTTGGGGAAATCCAGCACCCCCATGGCACCCGTCGCACACCACTTACTGCTGCTCCCTTCCGGGCCTGACAGGGTTCGTGGGGCTTCGCCGCATGGGACTGGATCTCCCCAAAAAAGCCGCAGATGAATTGTACCCTCTTTACAGGGTTCGTGCAACGAGCATCTTGAGATATGACGGTACAGGAGGTCCCATGAAACCGAAAACAAAGATCGATCCCGTTTCCGAAGAACCCGTTCTTCGGGAAGAGTTTGCGCTTGTTGCGCGCGAACTCGGTTTTTCGCCCCTTTCGAACGAAGCGCGCGAATCTCCCGTTCCCCGTGAAGTCCCGGAGATTCGAAAAACCGCCGTCCCTGCGCGTCACGAACGGTTCGTGCTTCGAAGGGAACGCAAGGGGCGCAAGGGAAAAACCGTCACCCTCGTCGAGACCACAGGACTCTCTTCATCCGCGATTTCGTCTTTGGCGCAGGAACTCAGGCGTTCGCTGGGGTGCGGCTCCTCCGTCGAACAGCAGAGCATCGTGCTTCAGGGAGATATGGTTGATCGCTGCAAGGAGCTTCTTCGGCGCAAGGGCATTTCGTTTGTCGTCTCCGGGGGCTAAATTTCGGGGCGCAGAAAAAGCAGGGGGTGGGGATGCGCTGCGGAACGGATAGGAAAACTATTTCTTCGCCGGCGGCTGCGATGCGAATCCGGTTTTCCAGGCGTAGACGATGGCCTGCGAACGATCGGAAACGCCGAGTTTCTTGAGGATATGCGCGATGTGATTCCGGGCGGTCTTGTCCGATATGAACATCTTTTCCGCTATCTCCTCGGAGGATGCTCCCTGAGACAGCCAGTAGAGCGTTTCCTTCTCCCGTTCGGAAAGAAGGATCATCCGATCCTGTTCCTTTCTCTGGCCATATCCGGAAAGCAGCCTTCCGGCGATGTCCGGAGCGACGTACGGCACTCCCGACATGACGGACCGTATGGCATCGACAAGCTGTTCGACCCCCGACGTCTTCACGAGGAACCCGTCGATCCCCAAAAAAAGAATGGAAGACAGACTTTTCTCGTCTTCAAGGGCTGTCAGGACGATGGTCTTGCAGACAACGTTCAGCTCGCGGAGAGCTGTTACAAGCTCCACGCCGTTGCGCCTCGGCATATTCATGTCGAAAACGAGCACATCGGGGTGAAGGGAACGAACGAGATCGAGCGCTTCTTCTCCGTCTGAGGCGACGCCGACGACGCCGAAGCCGGCCTCCATCTCGAGAAAGCGGCGCACGCCATCCCTGAATATCGGATGATCGTCTGCGATGACAATCCGGACACTATTCTCCATCGTCATCCCCCTTCAGCAACGGGATCCGGAGCGTAACGGTCGTCCCCTTTCCGGGCGCGCTGTCAAAAGCGATCGTTCCGCCACACGCCGTGACGCGCTCTTCCATGGAGAGCAGTCCGTAGGACCCCCTCTCCACTGCTTTTCGTTTCTCCTCATCCACAT
>CALMZW010000361.1 GCA_937870605.1 uncultured Synergistaceae bacterium | reverse complement strand
GGTTCATGAGGAGCGCGGCGATGATGCCCGGGTCGCCGGGGAAGTGCTCGTCCAACTCGACGGCGACTTCGTTCAACGCGTCGACGACCGCCAGAAAAATACGTTTCGTCGCTTCGTCCTTCAAATCCACGCCGTCAAGAAGACCCTTCAAATAGGCAACTTTTTCTTTTGTGCTCATCGCAATCCCAGCCTTTCCGTTATTTCTTCGCCCGTTCGATATACGCACCCGTCCGGGTATCCACAATGATCGAATCTCCCGAGTTGACGAAAATGGGAACATTGACGCTCAAACCGGTGCTGCACTTCGCAGGTTTCCCGCTGCCGGAAACCGTATCCCCCTTGTAGCCGGGAGGCGTATCCGCAACGACAAGCTCGACGCTTTTCGGAAGCTCTATTCCCATGATCTTGCCTTCGAATTCTTCAAGCTGAACTTCAAGGTTCTCAGAAAGATAATACACTATATCACCAAGAACGTCTTTGGGTATTTCCATTTGATTGTACGTGGAAAGATCCATAAAGAAGTACGTATCGCCTTCCCTATAGAGATATTGCGCAGGCTTTTCTTCGAACATAATACGCTCGAACCGATCTCCCGACCGGAACGTATTTTCCACAATCGATCCGTTCTCGAGATTCTTGAGCTTCGTCTGCACGCGGGCCCCGCCGCGCCCCATCTTGTGATGCTGGAACTCAACAATCTGCCAGATGCCTTCCTGCCACTTGACTTTCAATCCAACATAAAAATCCGTTGTATCGACAACAACGCCCATTACTAAAGCCTCCCGACTCAAGGACACGCAGTCCAAACGTATACGTACAAGGATATCGCAAAACTCTCACAGAAGCAAAGCAAAAGCGGGGAAAATTCCATATTTCCCCGCTTTTGCCCATAGATCGAAGGAATCTACTTGAGAATCGTCTTCTCGATGGACGTATCCGGCGTATGGAGAATATACGGGACGACGATCATCGCCAGCTCCGACTTGATGTTCTTCGACGTCCGCGCCGTAAAGAACTGGCCGAGCAAAGGGATATCGCTCAAAACAGGGATTTTGGAAACCTCTTTCGTTTTCTGGTCCTTGAACAGTCCGCCGACGACGAACGGTTCTCCGTCGCGCACGCGCACCATCGTATCGACTTCCCGGTTCGTGGTCTGCGGGAATTCCTCCTTGTTCGCGCCGACGTACGTCCCGATGATTTCGCCCGTGGATATCTTGAGCTTCACGGTGACAATCCCGTCTCGCCCGATAGTCGGCAGGAACTCGAGTTTCGGGCCGACTTCCTTCTCGCTCCAGGTCGGGTTTCCGGCCTGATCCCGCTGCGAAACGTACGGATAGTTCTCGGTCAGCTTGATCGTGGCCTTCTGGCCGTCGAGCGTGATGACCGACGGGTCGGCGATGACCTTTCCCTTGTTGTTGTTGACGAGCGCGACGATCCCCGCGTCGAGAAGCTTCAGCGTCCCGGCGGCGACGTTCTTCATATCCGTCACCAGCGTTCCCGGACGGTCCTCGACAGCCG
>CALMZW010000360.1 GCA_937870605.1 uncultured Synergistaceae bacterium | reverse complement strand
CGCTCGACTTCCGCAAGGGCTCCATTTTCATCAAGGGATACTATCACCAGGACTCTCCGTGGTCCGATCTCGCGATCCAGGTCGCAAGCGGGCTCGAGGCCAAGGGGGGCAAGGAACTCTGGCTCAAGGACTACTCCCTCGTGATCAACACGGCCGAGAAGACCGACCTCATCCACGAGGAGATCAAGAAGATCCAGCCGATCTTCAGCCTGCGGGGCTTCACGTTCCCCGTGTCCATCGCATCTTTCAAGATCTCTCCCGACTCGATCACGTTCTCGACGCTGACGAGCCCGAAGCCGTTCACGGGAAGGACCTACCGGTACACGCGCTAGCGGTCTGAAAACGAACACGGCCCGAAACAACGACAAAAAAAGCGGGGAACGATTCCCCGCTTTTTTCTATGCCGCGCGTTCGGCGATCCGGACCGCCAGCGTGGCGAAACTTCCCCTCGGGAGCGAGAATCGCGCCCGTACCTTCCATTTGCCCTGGTACCGCTCGTCCGGCAGGCGTTCGTACGACAGCTCGTCCGGCACGACCAGCGCAGCGCGGGGCGACGACGCGAAATACGCCTGCGTGATTTCCGGGATGTGAAACTGCGAGCGTCGCACCTTTCGCGCGTACAGCACCCCGTCGAGCGCGCGCCGGACCTCGGGGGGCATTTCCGGCAGCTCCCGCGCGGCCGTGGGGATGTCGAGCGACCAGATCCGGGCGGAGCCGTCCTGCCAGGCGTCGGGAGACCAGACCCTGAGATCCTGGCCGGCGGGGCCGGCCCACGGAATCCCCGCGTCGCCGACAAGGGCGGCCAGCGTCAGGTTCCAGAGAAAACTCTGGTACGAGGAAAACAACATTCCCATCGATTCCCTCGGAATCTCCCGGAGCGCCGCAATGTACCCCCGGTCCCGCGCCGTGCGGACGAGCGCCGCCGGTTCCGCTTCGGGGCAGAGGGCGAGGACGGCGTCGAAATCCCCCCACTTCTCGCGTATCTCGAGTTTCCTCCGTTGAAGATGCGGGGGCGCGTCGGGATGGATCGTCGTGACGTAGCGCCGGAGGGCGAGATCGAATCGCCGCTTCACCAGCAGTTCCGCGAGGAACGGCCCTCCGTCGGCGATCTCGCCGAAGCGCTGTTCGTCGAAATAATTCGGAAAACCGCAGTCGCCGATGCGTTCGAGCCCTCGGGAGACGCGATCCGCTTCCTCTTCGGGCATGTCCCGCAGCACGACATCGAACATGTTTCCACGGATCCGCGCCGGTGCGGCCGCGACATCGCTCCATCCGACGTGTTCGACGCGAAGTCCTTCGGCTTCGTAGGCCAGATCGCGCGTCGCGGGGACGGTCACATACTGAATCGTGACCCCCTGCCGGTCCTTCCGTCCGCAGACGCGAACCTCCGAAAGGGGGACATTCTGCGCGTCGGCCGCTTCACGGACGGCGTCGAGCGTATTCCGGCGCCGCTTTGTCAGGCGAAAAACCCGGAATCCGCCGGGAACGTCCACGAGCGGGAAATCCGTCAGCTCCTCGACCCGGAAATCCTCCGGAGTCGTCTTGATCCGCACTATTTTGCGACCGCCGGAGCGAGCGCAGCGAGCCCCGCAAGGTCGATGCGCCCGACGACGGCCTTCACCTCTTCGACCGTCATGCCTTCGCCCGTCGCCCCAAGCCAGGCGGTGTTCCCGAGGTCCACCCAGATCACGGCCGTCTTGCTCGACTTTTCGAGCTGTTCCATGGCCTGGAAATTTCCGATCTTCACGAACCCGACATACCCGTCGCCCGTCTCGATGCGATCGATCTTCTGCTCGCTGTACACGTCGAACATCGGCGCGTGGTTCGCGTCCTCGCCCATCGTAATCATCAGCGACAGGCTCGTTTCTTCGTCCTTTTCGAACCGCTGCTCCAGAAGGACGAGAGACGCCCCCTGCATTCCCGTCGGGTCCTCCGAAGTCCACCCGTCCATTTTCGGCAGGAAGGGCTTGATGGCATCCATCGTCGGAAGGGCCGCCAGAGCCGCCCCCGCCGTGAACAGAAACACACACGCACACCACAAAACAAGGATGTATCTCTTCATTTGAGCCGAATTTCCACCTTTCTCGCTGTTTATGCTTCCAGAATCGCCCGGGCGGCCACCACGCCGCTCGCGGCCGCCTGGATGATGCCGCGGCTCACGCCCGCGCCGTCGCCGACCATGAACAGGTTCCGCACGACCGGAACTTCGAGCGTCTCCTTCAGTTTCAGCCGGAGCGAATACAGCTTGATCTCCACGCCGTACAGCAGCGTGTCGTTATGGTTCACTCCGGGCATGATGACGTTGAGCGCATCGAGGAACTCCACGATGTCCACGAGATACCTGTGAGGAAGGACAAGACTCAGGTCGCCGGGCTGCGCGTTCGCCGTCGGCGCGATCATGCCGCGCTCGATGCGCGACTGCGTCGACCGGCGTCCGCCCTTCAGATCTCCGAGGCGCTGCAACAGGATGCCGCCTCCGGCGAGCATGTTCGCGAGCTTGGCGACGTGCGTGGCGTATCCGATGGGATCGCTGAACGGCTGCGTGAAGTTCTTCGTCACGAGGATCGCGAAGTTCGTGTTGTTCGACTTCGTGTTCTTCAGGCTGTGCCCGTTCACGGTCACGAGGTCGTGTTCCTTGTTGTATTCGTACACGACGAAACCGGAGGGGTTCATGCAGAACGTGCGGCAGCGGTCGTCGAACTTGGGCGTGTTGTAGAGGCACTTCACCTCGTAGAAATGTTCCGTCAGGTCGTGACAGACGTTGTCGGACACCTCCACCCGGACGCCGATGTCCACGGGCATGGAAGCGATCGGGAGGGCAAGCCGGTCCACGATCCGGCCGAGCCAGGAAGCCCCCTCGCGTCCCGGGGCGGCGATGATCCGGCGACCCCGATGGATGGTCCCGTCCTCCAGGACGATCCCCCTGGCCTCGCCCTCTTCGACGAGGATATCGGCCACGGTCGTGTTCATGAGGACGTCGCATCGTTCCCGCAGGAACTCGTACATGTTGTTCAGCACGACGCGCGACGCGTCGGTCCCGATATGCCGTATCCGCGCGGGAAGGATCTTGATCCCGATTCCCGCCGCCTTCCGGATCGTATCCTTGACGACCGGCCCTTCCGGCGAGTAGCAGTGGTTCTCCACTCCGAACTCGACGAAACGGTCATCCACGTAGGCAATGAGATCCAGGAGGCGTCGCTCTCCGATGCTTTCTTCGAGATTCCCTCCGAAGCCCGTCGTCAGCGTGAGCTTCCCGTCCGACGCGGATCCGGCTCCGCCCCACCCCGATACGATCGCGCACGAGGCGCAGTTGAGGCACACCTTCGACCGTCCGTCGACGATGGGGCATTTTCGTTCGCTGATAATCCGCCCCTTGTCCGCCATCAGCACCTTCTTGCCCGCCCCGACCAGCTCCAGGGCGGCGAAGATACCGGCGGGGCCGGTTCCGACGATGATGGCGTCGTACATGTCGCGCACGTCCCTTACGTCGGCTTCCGTCCCAAATCCGCGTCGTCCAGCATGCGGCGGACGTCGGTCAGGAACGCGTCGATGCGATCCGGACTCCGGATGAACGCCGGGTCGGAGAGATCCAGTTCAATCACGCGCGGCGTGGCGACTTCCGACCGGACGACCTCGAGGAAGTGCGAGTAGGCGTTGTAGAGTTCGCGCCAGTACGGCTCGCCCGCCCTGATCTCGTCCTCGCGCCCGCGCAGCAGGATGCGGCGCATGATTTCGTCGAACGGACAGTGAAGCACGACGAGAAGGTCCGGCATGACCAGATGGCGGATCATGTTGTCGTACAGCGTGAGGTACATCCCGTACTGGCTGTCGCTGAAGTACCCGAGCCGATGATAGAGCGTCGCGTAGATCTTGTCGCCGAAGATGCTCCGGTCAAGAACGTAGGACTCCTCTTCGGTCGCGCAGAGGTACTGCGCGAAACGCGTCACCAGAAAGTTGAGCTGCATCGGGAAGGCCCAGCGCCGCTCGTGATGGAACCGCCTGAGGAGGTCGTACTGATCCCGGAATTCCTCCGGCATGACCTTCAGACCCAGACGTTCCGCCAGGAGATCGACCACGGTCGATTTTCCGCTCGCGGTCATTCCTTCCACTACGATCCGAACCCGTCCCATCAATCTTCCTCCTTGCGAATCTCCCGGCGCGGACACGCCCGGAAGAACATTCATTGCATCCGGCGCATATTATAGCAATTCGCCCGAAGCGCCCTCACAACGCCCCCTGAACCCGGTCCCCGCCGGAAGCGACGGCGTTTCCGAGCGCACCCGACGCCCGCGAGGTCAGTTCGCCGACGCCGTCTCCGGAGCGGAGCTCCGCCGCGCCGAGCGAAGCGGTGATCCGGATATCGCCCGCGAACGTGTAGTGCCGCACAAGATCGCGGATCTTTTCGGCGAGCTGCAGGGCCGACGAAGCGCCGAGCGGCGTCAGTATCGCGAACGAGTCGTCCCGCCACCGCCCGAGAAAATCGTTCGGACGGATACGCGCTTTCAGGAGCGCGGTGAACTCGCGGAGCATGCCGTTTCGCGTCCCTTCGGGCAATCGGTCGAAGAGGGCGGCGCAGTCGTCGATGCGCAACAGGAGAAGCGAGAGACTTCCGCGGTACCGCTCCGAGCGGGTCACCTCCCGCGAAATGATGCCTTCGAAGGCTGACGCCCCCGGAAGCCCCGTCACGGAATCGCGCTCTCCATCCCCCGACGTTTGTTTGCGCGGAGCGGACGGCGTCGCTTCGGCAGACGGCAGGGCCGGCGACTCTTCGAGGACGAAGGAGACGCGGCAATCGGATTCATCCGCTCCGTATGTCGAAGCGGCGTTCCGGGCGTCGATCGTTCGACCCCGGAACACGAATCGCGCCGGTTTCCCCCCGACGCGAAGACAGACGGGAAAAACAAAGGACTCCCGTTTCTTCCGAAGCTCCGCAAGAAATACGTCGTAGTCCTCGCCGGACGGGAAAAACCGCGCCGGCTCCATCGGCGCCGGCGGACGCTCCTCCAGACCGAAGGCGGCGCGAAAGACGCTGTTGCCTGCGACGGAGAGGCTCGCGCCGACAAACAGCGTCCCGAGCATGACGGGAGCCCATTCGGCGGCGTCCTGCAACAGGGCGTCCCCCGACGCCCGAAGGTCGGGAGACTGCGGCTCCGTTCCCGCCGGGGCGTTCTCTCCGGCGGACAGCGAAAGCATCACCGACGACACCTGGCCGCGCGCGTCCGGAAGCGGAACGAACCGTGCGGAAAGAGAGCAGGGGGAATCCATCGTCCCCGCCACGTCCGCACCCGAAAGCGCCGTATTCCACAACTCTTTGAGCATTCCCGACGCGGACTCGGGCAACACGTTGAAAAGCGGCGCGCCCTCCCCCGCGTCAAGGCCGAACAGCTCCCTGCACATCCGGAGAAAGCCCCCTCCGGCGCACAGGATCTTTCCTTCCGGATCCAGCAGGGCCCCGTTCAGACCGGAACGCTCGCAGAAAAGGGATCGCTCCGTCGACTGATGCAGCGCCCGAGTTGCGGACAGCTCCGCCCTGCACGTTTCCCGATCCGTCGCATCGACGGCGAGCAGCAGTCTGGCGCCCTCGCCCGAATACTCGACGGGAAGCGAGACGACATCGATCCAGAACTCCCTGGCCTTCGCGCCGCGAAGGCGCAGCGTCGCCGTTTCCGTTCCCGACCTCGGGTCGAGAAGCGCTTCGGCGGGACGGGCGCTTCCCGGGGCAAGAACGCCCGAGAAGTCGGAAGATGGACGATCCCGGAGCGAAAAACCCAGGATCTCCTCCGCACGTCGGTTCATCTGACGAATTCGTCCCCGGACGACAATGAGGACGAGAAACACCGGGTTATCGAAAACCGCGTAAAACCGCCGTTCCGTCTCCCGCAACGCCTTTTCTTCGCGCTTCCAGCGCGCCGCGTCGCGTTCGAGCTGAGAATATCGTTCCAACAGATCGTCCATCGGCATCCCTCTACTTCCGGTGCATCCTGAAATATCCGCCCCAGCAGCCCCGCACGTCCGAAATTGCGACGAACCCGCGATCTCCGGCGATGCAGGTGACGGAAGAGACATCCTTTCTGCGGCAAATGACCTTCACAAGCGTCTTCGCTCCGTCACGGCCCTCGCCGTAGATGACCGTGGCCCCGTGTCCCTCCGAACGAATCCGGGAAACCAGCTCGTCCGTCGCGGGGCCGAACTCGAGGATCATGTCCAGCATGACGAACGCGTTCATGATCTTTTCTTCCACGAGCGAGCCGAAGTACGTTCCGGAGGCGAACCCGCCGCAATAGGCGATGACTTCCGGCATGGTCAGCGCCCTCCCCCCGCCCAGAATGCGGCCGAGGACGAGCAGGTAGACCATGACCTCGAAAAAGCCGATACATGCAGAGAGAAGACGGTTCCCTCTGACGAGGAGCAGGATACGGACGGTCGCGCAGCTCACGTCGACGATGCGCGCACAGAAAATAAGCGCGAGCCCGAAGAAATCCATGGATTCCGTGCTTCCCTCCCGTCAGAGATCGTTATATGATTATCCTATCATATCGGCATGTGTCCCGCATGGGAGCTTCCACACGCCTCAGGGAGGAGAGGGAGCCGTCATGGGAAGGGTGCATACGGACAATCTCGAACCGGGCATGAAGCTGACGTCGGATCTTCTGGGACCGCGGGGGATTCTCATCCTCCCCCGGGGAGCCGTGCTGACGGGCAAGAACATCCAGACCATCAAGATCTGGGGCGTCTCCGAAGCGGATGTCGAAGGAGTCTCCGAAGCCGACATCTCGAAACGGGAGCTGTCCCGAATAAACCCGGAAGCCTTCCGGAAGGCCGAGGAGCGGACGAATTTCCTGTTTTCCTCGCCCCCCCGGACGCCCTTCACCGAGGAGCTTCGACGACAGGTGTTCCTCGAAGCGTCAAAGCGCTATGCGCTCGGGGACTCCTTCGGGGACTACGAACCCGCCGAACTCTTCCGGGACTCCGCTCCCGGAGATTCGTGCGACGACGAACCCGTCCCTTCCGTTCAGGATCTCGTCCACAACGCCGCCCGTCTTTCCTCGTTTCCGGACATTTACTTCCAGATTTCCCAGGTGCTTTCCTCGCCCCGCAGCTCCGCGCACCACATCGCCGAGGTCGTCTCGAAGGATACGAGCCTTGCAGCCACGCTTCTGAAGCTCGTCAACAGCTCCTTTTACGGCTCCCCCGCGAAGATCGATTCCATTCCGAGAGCCGTCGCCATCATCGGCGTCAACGAGCTGAGCACGCTTGCGCTCGGCATCTCCGCAATCTCGGCGTTCAAGGGGGTGCCCGAAGACGTCTTCAACATGCGCGCCTTCTGGAAGCACTCGATCGCATGCGGGATATTCGCCCGGATCTACGCCTCGCTGGAGGTCGGGCTCTCGGAGGAACGGTACTTCGTCATGGGAATCATTCACGACATCGGCCGGCTCGTCATGTTCCAGACGATGCCCCGGCACATGGTGGAGGCGACACGCCTGTCCGTCCGCAAACGCCTCCCCATCCACATCGCGGAGCAGCAGACGATCGGATACGATCACGCGACGGCAGGGGGATTGCTGCTCGGCTCATGGTCGTTTCCGCCGGCTCTCGCGCACTCGATTCTGTTCCACCACCGCCCGGAGGAATCGAAATCCCTCACGGAAACGACGATACTCACGCTGGCGGACATTACCGCGATCGGACTCCGCATGGGGCGTTCCGGAACGTATTTCGTCCCGGAACTGAAGCGGGAAGCATGGGACTCCATTCACTTTCTTCCGAGCGCCATCGGACCGACGATCATTCAGGCGTCACGCCAGATCACGGAAATTCTCACGCTCTTCCTCGGAAAGGAGGAAGAAGAATGACCCCCGAAGAGACATCGGCCGACCTGAAAAGCCGCCTGGAGCACCTGTTGCAGGAACGCCGTTCCATCATCGAAAGCCTCGATGTGGCGGTGAACGTCAGCAACTTCGCGCGCTGCATCAACGGCATGGGGTCCGTCGAAGCCATCCTGAAGGAAGCGGCGCTGCGCGTCCGGTCGATCATTGCGGTCCGGTCCATCTGCTTCTACGTCATTGCGGAAGACCAGGAAATGAGCTTCCGGCCGGTTCACTGCGACCCTGCCGGAACTCTCGATTTCTACGAGAGCGAGAAGATCCCCCTGATCCAGGATCGCACGGTCGCATGGGCGCTGCGGCGCGAGAAACCGGTCATCGTATCCTCCTCGGACCGGACCGCCCGGATCATGTTGCACGCGCTCTCGACGCCGACGAGCATCCTCGGACTGTGCATGGCCGAGCTGGACGACTCGAAGGCACTCGAGGAGACGGCTCCGTACCCGGATTTTCTCTCCATCGTTCTCGCGACGACGGCGGAGGTTCTGGAGTCCTTCCTGCTCACACGCAAGATCACCGCGCTGAACGCGCATCTCGAAGAGAAGATCGCGAGCCTGGAACGATCCGAATCGGAACTTCTCGGGTTGCGCGATCGTCTGGAGGAGCAGGTTCGCGCCCGAACGCGCGAACTCGAGGCGACCAACGCGGAACTCACGCACGAAGTGGCCGAGCGCAAGCGAATGGAGCTGGAATTGCGCTATATGGCCACGCATGACGCCCTGACCGGGCTTCCGAGCCGCTCGTTCTTCCACGACAGTCTGGAACAGGCCATCGCCGCCGCCCGACGCACGAATTCGCGGACAGCCGTCATGTTCCTCGATCTCGATTCTTTCAAACAGGTCAACGACACGCTCGGCCACGACATCGGCGACCTGCTTCTCGTGGAGATCGCGCATCGTCTCCGGGAAAGCGTCCGGGAGACGGATACGGTCGCGCGGATGGGCGGCGACGAATTCATGTTCGTTCTCCCCGGTCTCTCCGCTCCCGGGGAGGCGGCGGCGATAGCACGCAAGGTCATCGAATCCATCAACAGGGAGATGTCGGTCGGCGGGCACACGCTCCGGGTCACGGGAAGCATCGGCATCAGCATATTCCCCGACGACGGGGATTCGGTCCAGACGCTTATGCGGCGCGCCGACACAGCCATGTTCCGCTCCAAGGAACGGGGACGAAACACGTTCTCATTTTCCGACGCACGACGCGAGGATGTCCTGACGGCGCCGGCCCCCCCCTCACGATCGGAGCGTGATTGAGATGCCGGACACATTCGGGTTGCGAAAATTCGTTGCGCCGGAGTTCATCTTCGGAACCGGCGCGATGGACCTTGCGGGGCAGTACGCACGAAACTTCGGCGC
Source organism: uncultured Synergistaceae bacterium (assembly GCA_937870605.1). Classification (GTDB taxonomy): domain Bacteria; phylum Synergistota; class Synergistia; order Synergistales; family Aminobacteriaceae; genus CALFXN01. Next base: position 10,096 of record CALMZW010000360.1, on the reverse strand, counting down.
AACGCGGATCCTTCTCGTCTCCGATCCGGGGGTTCGCGAGGCCGGGTGGACGGAACGCGTTTCCGCATGTTTCGACGCGCTGGACATTCCCTGGATCCTGTATGAACACGTCACGCCGAACCCCAAGGATTTCGAAGTCCACGAGGGCGCGGACATCTTCCTGTCCCAACAGTGCGACGTCATCGTGGCGGTCGGCGGAGGAAGTCCGATGGACTGCGCGAAGGGAATCGGCATCATCGCCTCCAACGGAGGGAGAATCGCGGATTACGAGGGAATCGATCTCGTGGGAGCCGCCACGCCGCCGCTCATCTGCATTCCGACCACGGCCGGCAGCTCGGCGGATGTCTCCCAGTTCGCCATCATCGCGGACACGACGCGACGCATCAAGATGGCGCTGGTCAGCAAAGCGCTCGTGCCCGACGTGGCGCTCATCGATCCGTTCCCGCCGACGACCCTTTCGCCGGAGCTTACCGCGTTTACGGGAATGGACGCCCTCACGCACGCCATCGAGGCGTACGTCTCCCGCGTGCACTCACCGTTCACGGACGTCCACGCGCTGGAAGCCATCCGCCTCGTCGCCGAAAACCTCCCGGCCTGCATCCGCTCTCCGCTGGACATGAATCTCCGCGACGCGATGATGCAGGCGAGCCTCCATGCGGGTCTGGCGTTTTCCAACGCGATTCTCGGAGCGGTCCACGCGATCGCTCACAGCCTCGGGGGCATGTTCGACTCGCCGCACGGCGAGTGCAACGCGCTGCTGCTCCCGCACGTCGTCGCGTTCAACTACGAAGCGTGCCCCGAACGATACGACCGGATCGCCCGCGTCATGGGCGTCGGCGACGTCGGCGACTCCGCGCAACCGCTCACGGAGCGCATCATGGGACTCAACGCGACGACCGGAATCACCCGGCGCATCGCCGCTCTCGGAGTTCGCTCCGAAGACCTGCCCGAACTCGCGGAAAAGGCGCTGCGGGACGCGTGCATGGCGACCAATCCGCGAACCATGACCGCCGCGGATGTGGAAGGAGTCCTTCGTGCAACCCTCTGACGCCGAGAGAGACCTTCTCAGGAAGCTCGTCGGGTTGGGAGAGCACTCGCTCCGCAAGACGTACTATACGGAACTCCAGAAGGGCATGCGCGAGCTGGAGCGGTTCCGGGTGCTTCTCGACAGGGTCGGAGACGGCATCCTTCTCGCCTCTCTGCCCGACGGGACGCTTCTGGACGCCAACAGCACCGCGATGGCGCTGTTCGGGCTCTCCCCTTCGGACATGGGGACGCGCCGTCTCCCCGGAATCATGGGGGAAATTTCGCTGGATCCCGCGACGGCGTCCCGGAAGTATTCCCTTTCCCACATCCGGCCTGATTCCGAAACGCTTGCGCTCGATGTCACCGCCGATGTCGCGCTGTTCGACAACAAGCCCTACCTCGCGATCCTGATCCGTGACGTGACCGAACGGAAGCGGTTCGAGGAACGCCTCGCGTATCTCGGCGCGCACGACCCGCTGACGGGACTCTTCAACCGGACCCACTTCGAATCGACGATACAGGGCATGCGATCGGAGGAGTACATCCCGCTCGGGCTCATCATCTGCGACCTCGACGGGCTCAAGCTCATCAACGACACATTCGGCCACGAGACGGGAGACACCCTTCTGAAAAACGTCGCCGGGATGATTCAGGACGTCTCTCCGATCCGCGCGGTGACCGCGCGGATCGGAGGCGACGAGTTCGCGATCCTGCTGCCCTACAGTTGCCGGGCGGAGCTGGAGCGGATCTGCCGCGACATTCAGGTCCGCGTCGGGGAATTCAACGCGACGGGCAAGGAAAGCTACCTGAGCCTGTCGTTGGGGTTTTCCGCGGCCTACGAACAGGACTTCGACCCGACGGATCTCTTCAAGGAATCCGACAACGCGCTGTCCCGCGAGAAGCTGCTGCGAAGCCAGAGCACGCGCAGCTCCCTCGTTCACACGGTCATGACGATGCTCGAAGCCAGGGATTTCATCACTGAAGGGCACGCGGACCGCCTCCAGTTCCATGTCGACCGGCTCGCGGCGTCGCTCGGCTTCTCCGGGAGACGGCGCGCGGATCTCACGCTTTTCGCGAAATTCCACGACATCGGCAAGGTCGGGGTTCCGGACAACATCCTCTTCAAGCCCGGGCCGCTCACGAAAGACGAAATGGTCATCATGCGCCGGCACTCGGCGATCGGACACCGGATCGCGCTCTCGGCGCCGGATCTTCTCCCGATCGCCGACTGGATCCTGAAGCACCATGAATACTGGGACGGGAGCGGATACCCGATCGGCCTCAGCAAGCACGATATTCCGCTCGAATGCAGAATGCTCGCGCTCGCCGACGCGTTCGACGCCATGACGAACGATCGCCCCTACCGGAAAGCCCTTCCCAGGGAAACGGCGATGGAGGAAATCCGGCGCTGTTCGGGAAAGCAGTTCGACCCGGAACTCGTCGTCCACTTCCTCCGGATGTGCGAAGAAGAAGAAAGCCCGGCCTGACGGCCGGGCTTTCTTCTTCTTCGCATTCCTGTACGGTTTCCGGAAACTACTTCTTCGGCGCAGCGTCCGCCGAAACGACTTCGACCTTGTACTTCTCGCGAAGTTTCGCAACCTCGTCCGTGTACATCTTGGCCTTCTTGTCCTTCAGGAGTTCCGTCTTGATCTCTTCCTTGACATCCGCGAAGGGTTTCGCGCCCGGAGCCTTCCTGTCGAACAGCTTGATGATGTGCCAGCCGAACTGCGTCTTGACGGGGGCGGACATCTCGTCCTTCTTCAGGGCGAAGGCCGCCGTCTCGAACTCGGGAACGGTCTGCCCCTTCTGAACGAATCCGAGGTCGCCGCCCTGGTCCTTCGACGGGCAGGACGAGTATTTCTTGGCAGCCTCTTCAAACACGAGCCCGGCCTTGATCTCCTCGAGAACCTTCTTCGCCTCGGCTTCGTCCTTGACGAGGACGTGGCTCACCTTGACGCTCTCCGGAACCGTGAACGCGGTCTGGTTCTTGTCGTAGAAGAGCTTCGCGTCCTGGTCGGAAACCGTGACGTCCCCGAACAGCCGCTTGACGGCGAACGTGCGCACAAGATCCTTGCGCATCGCATCCAACGCCCGGGCGAATTCCGGATCCTTGTCGATCGCGTTTTCATTTCCCCAGAGGGAGAAGACTTCCATCGTGATCACTTCGTCAAGAACGGCCTTGCGTCCCCGTTCCGTGTCGTACATGGCGGCGCGCTGCGGATCCAGCGTCGCGAGGATATCGTCCACGTCGCGTTCCAGGATTTCCTTCGCGCCGACTCTGGCCAGAACGGTTTCGGGCGCCGGACGCGCCGGAGCCGGGGCTGTCGCAGCGGCCGCGTCAGGAGCGACGTCCTTGGAAGCGGGAGTCTCCGCCAGGGCAAAACCGCAGACCGAGAGGATCATGATTGCCGCCGATGCAAGTGCGCTGATTCGTTTCACGTTGAGGTTCCTCCTCCGATAGGTTGTATGTCGGTGCGTTCTTTCATGCCGCAATGAGGGTATCATACTTCAACCGTCCGGAACATGCGAGGAAATACGGAACCCTCACGATGAGGTCGCGACAATCCAGGACATAACGAAAAGGAGTCCGGCCCACACGAAATCCATGAGCCCCTTTCCACGAAATCCGAAGCGGGTCTTCCGGACTCCCGCATAGATCATCACGAGACCGCACAGAAACAGGATCACCGGCGCGACGCACCGCGCAAAAAACATCGGATGCCCTCCTCACGCGCGACGGACGGCGCCCGAAGCGGTTATCGGAACCGTTTCGGAACGCGTCCGGCGCGGAAAGCCGCTCCCCGGGGAGAATACGGGGCCACATGCACAAAGGTCGCTTTGAAGACTGCGAATCGTTCTCACTCTCCTTCTTGCAGATTCCATTCGGAAAAGAAAGATTCCCCGCCCTTTTCGACTCGCCATCGGCTCGCCGAGGCCCGCCCGTTTCCGCCGTCGCCTTGGACAGCCGGCAGGACTCTCTGTATGATATGCCAACTGCCGGAAAAGAGAAGGGAGAATCCCCATGCTTCTGGAAGAAACCAGGAACCGGGTGCAGGAATTGCTTCAGAACCTCAAGGAAAAGGGCTTCCGGATCACAGGGCAACGCAGGATCATCGTCGAAACGCTCGTCGAAAACCAGGGATCGCACTTCAACGCACGGGAACTCCTGCAGTTCGCGCAGAAAAAGGATCCGACCCTTGGATTCGCGACCTTATATCGCACGCTCCTGGTTCTCGAAGATATCGGCTTCGTCCGCCAGATCAACACGGGCGAGGGATTCAACCGGTACGAGGCGCCCGGAAGGGATGTCGTTCTTCACCTGTTGTGCGCCTCGTGCGGAAAGATCACCCGCTTTCGCGAACAGGAAAACAAACTTCGCGTGCTCTCGGTCTGGGCCGCGGAAGAGGGATACGAAATATCCCCGCAGTCGGTGCAGATCTACGGGGTCTGTTCCGAATGCCTCGCTCGAAACATCAGCTGCAGGACTTCCGACTCCCGGGCCCGCCGTCCGCTATGACCGGATCATCTTCTTCTCTCCGGCCTGATACACGTCGGAAAGTCGCGCATACGTCTCCCGGAGCCGTTCGACCCGCGAACGGGCGGAATCCGGATCGTCCAGCGAAGGGATCATGTCCCGAAGCCATGTCATTTCATAGTACCGGTTTTTCCGGGTCGGAGCGCGACATCCGAACACGTCTTCCAGAATCTGGAGATCGTGCGGGATATTGAAATCATCCCTCGTGCTCTCGTAGCCGAAGAGGTAGTAGATCCGCCCGAAGCCGGACCACGCGAGCGCCGAGATGCACATCGAACAGGGCTCGTGCGTCGAGAGGAAGAGGCACTCCGCAGGATCCGGGTGATCCGGCAGGGCGAAGAATTCCTTGATCGTATAGACTTCCCCGTGCCAGAGCGGGCATTCGGACTCGTGGTTCGTCCCGGCAAGCACCAGCGAAAGATCGCTTTTCCGGAGCACGGCCGCTCCGAACACCTTGTCTCCCCTCCGAACGCCCTTCTCCGTCAGAGGAACGATGTCCTCTTCGATGACGCGCAGCATCCGGTCGAAAACAGTTCCTGACGTCATATCCCGCACCCTCCTGTCAGCGTCGCGACTCGAGCAGGAGTCGCGCGTTCACGTATATCAGCCGTTCTATCGAATCCGGGGATATGGGCCTCCACGAGGCCCATTCGGGCTGGACCGCTCACTGATCGACCAGGGAACCGTCCGCCCCGTAATCGTACGTGTCCTGCACCCTGTATTCCCGTCCGCCGGCTCGAAAGTTCCATTGCTGCACTTCGACGATGCCCTGCTCCGGGAAATCCATGCGGATGTAGGACTCCAGGACGTCCGAGCCGTCGCAATCCCGGACGACGCGGGTCCGCGCCGCATCGAAAAAGATGGCGCGTCCGTCGTCACGCCCGACGGGAAGATAGTCGCCGGAAAGGACGGATTCCGCCTCCGAGGCGAAAAGGATCAGAAAGAGCAACGCTGCCCGCAGCATGAACATTCCCCCCTCGAGATTCGCCGTTTCCCCCCGCCCGCGGGCGCACCCCTCAAAAGCGCCGCGTGGCGGTTGTCTTTTCTTTCGGTGTTATTGTACAATACCGGGTGATGGAATGAACCCCCCGAAGGGAGGTGCGGACATGACTGCCGGAAGCATCGCGGCATCCGGTTTCCGGAAGGATACGGAACTTCAGAGATCCGAAGCGCAGGTTCTGGCGCAAGAGCGGAGAATCCGCGCCCAGGCTGCGGGAGCTGACGTCCGGACGTCGGAACATACGACCGTCGGCTCCGACGGGAAACGGTATGTCACGTCGATTTCCATCACGGTCACCGGCCCCGAGGATGTTGTCGACCGCATCGGCGGCGGATCGAAGGGCGTTTCCGTCGATACGGCCCGTCAACCCGGGGAAACGACATCCGGGCAAGACGGCGGATCGAAACACGCATCCGACACGTCGTCGACGACAAAGGACCCGACGTATTCCGCAAAAATCCGGCAATCCGTCGAGAAGCTCAAGGCCATCGAGCGGGACGTCATCGCCCACGAAGCGGCGCACAAGGCCGTCGGCGGGCAATACGCCGGAGCCGTTTCCTACAGCTACACCACCGGCCCGGACGGGAAGCGATACATCACCGGAGGAGAAGTTCCGATTTCCGCTCCGGCGGGCCGCACTCCGGAGGAAACCATCCGGATCATGGAGCGGGTTCAGCGGGCGGCCCTCGCCGCAGGATCGCCGTCCCCCCAGGACATCTCCGTCGCCTCGTCCGCGGCTGCGCTTCAGGCGGCCGCGCGGCAGGAACTTTCCCAGGAGCAGGCCGAAAAAGCATACGGCCAATGGAGCCGGACTCAAGACGCCCCCTCCCGCACATCTGAAGACGCCTGGCGCACCCCCTGGTCCATCGTCGCGTAACGACCTCCCCGCACTCTGCCGTCTGGACTTTTCCCATTTGTACAAATTGCACTTTTGCATTTCGCCTTGAAACAACCCTCGATGTATGGTACTGTCAAACCAAGAGAGATTGATAATGATTTTCACTTTCATTGTGCTCTCCCCTCAGAACACCCGGGATCGTTTTGACGTTCCACCCCATACTCATCGCGAGGAGGTGGCATATTTGAGCACTCCTGTGGCCATTTGGCTTGGCATCATGGCCGTCATCGGCGTCGTCATGATCGTCATGAAAATGCGAGGGAACTCCCCGAAATCACAAAACGACTAGCTGTATCGCCTGAATTGCAGCGGAAACCGGAAAAACCGCGCGCGGTCCGCTGCAATAATCTCTTCCTATTCACCCGATTTTTGCATACTTTCGTTCATGTCTCGCCCTTTCCATCCGATGCGTATAGGACGGTTCGAATCATCTGCGGAACGGGGTGGACGAACATGATCCCGAGAATTGACTTTCTTCCGGAAGACGCGTTGAATCATCGTGAGCGCAGGGTTCAGCCAAAGAACCGCAAGAGCGGGTTTCTCGACGGACGGAAGCCGTTCGAGCGCGCCCTGTTGAAGCGTCTGCATGCGGACGAAGAGGACGAGGAACAGGAGGCGGACGCCGGCGCATAGATCCGGCGCCGTCGGGACGCAGCCGGATAACGGCGAAACGGAGGCATGCGGCGTGCGACGGAACGAACTTGCCGGGCGAATCGACAATACAATGCTTCGACCGGATGCGGGTCGGGAGGATGTTCGTCGTTTCATCGAAGAGAGCGCGCCGCTCGGGTTTCGCAGCCTGGTCGTTCCTTCATGGGCGGTTTCCATGGCTGTATCTTCAGTCGCCGGGACCTCGACGGGCGTGTCCGCGGTCGTCGGCTTTCCCCACGGAACCGTTCCCCCGGCCATCAAGCTCCGGGAAATCGAAACCTATTCCGCGCTTGGCGTTACGGATCTCGATGTGGTCGCTCCCCTTTACGCAGTCCGTTCGGGCGACTGGAGCGCCGTCGAAGAAGAGATCCGCGCGATATGCGCCGCCTGTCGTCCGAAGGTCTTCAAGCTCATCATCGAAACGCCGCTTCTCTCCCCCGATGAGATCATCAGGCTCTGCGAATTATCCCTCCGCTGCGACGGCCCCGACTTTCTCAAGACCGGAACCGGATTTTCCGGCAAACCGACGATTCCGGAACACGTTCGCCTGTTGAAGGCGCATCTCGGCGGCAAGAGGATGATCAAGGCGTCCGGCGGCGTCCGGACGCTCGGCGATGCGCTGACGTTTTTCGATGCGGGCGCGGATGTCATCGGAACGAGCGCCGGAGTCTCCATCCTCCGTGAGAACGATATCGACTCCTGACCCGCCTCCCTTCCGCCGTTCGCCGCGACGCCCGTTTCGAATGACTCAGTTTTGCCGCTTCTCCGAACCCCCTCTCCGAAGGATTCTTTTTCCGGCGATATGATGTAAAATTTTTACGTGAATGAAACAATGAATCCACATCCGGTGTTGCATCTCTGAGGGACACTGTGTTCCACCCGCTCCCGAAGAGTGCAAAGGAGGTTGGCCCGTGATTCGGCGCGCCCTGTGGGGAACATTGATCTGCCTCTATTTCGCGTACGTTCTCGCACCGATCATTCTTCTCTTCGTGGGCTCCTTCGGGGAAAAATGGTTCGGCACGCTTCTGCCTACCGGGTTCACCTGGCGCTGGTACATCGATCTGTTTTCGAAGACGATGTACGTTCGCGCCATGATGATGAGCCTTCTGGTCGCCTCGCTTTCCGCCGTGCTGAACGCGCTCATCGGAATCCCCGCCGTCTACGCGGTCCATTCGCTGCGAAAACCCTGGCTCCGGAGGCTTTTCGATTTCGTGATCCTGTTGCCCATAGCGATTCCGCCTGTCGTCATGGGCCTCGGGCTCGTACAGGGGTTCAACTGGTCGTCGTTTTCCCTCGTCGGAACCTGGTATCTCCTGCTTGCGGCGCACGTCGTCTATACCCTCCCCTTCATGTTGCGCCCCCTTATGGCGAATCTCGAACTGCTCCGGTGGAACACGCTCGAAGAAGCCGCCCTCTCGCTCGGCGCCTCGCCGTGGCGTCTGACGCGCCGGATTCTCATCCCCAACCTGCTGCCGGGGCTGACATCGGGTGCGCTCATGACGTTCGCGATGTCGCTCGGAGAGTTCCAGCTCGCCGTCATGGTGACGGGCTCCGCAAGCCAGACGTATCCGGTCGTTCTGTATCAGGCGTTCTATGTCAGCACCGGGTTCGCCTGCGCGGCGACCATGCTGCTCGTGCTCCTGAGTCTCTTCAGCCTGACGGGTGTCCTGATATTGCGAAAAGCGTTCGGAGGCGGCGGACAATCCGACATCGTCGGAACATAAGCATCCGCCGCGCGTGAGGAGGATGTCATGAACGCCGTGAAACGAATCATCAGCGTTATCGGAACGTCAACCGCAACGCCGGAACAATACGTTCTCGCCCGCCGGGTCGGGCGTCTCCTCGCGGAGGCGGGGGCCCTCGTCGTCTGCGGAGGGAAGGGCGGCGTCATGGAAGGCGTCTGCCGGGGCGTTTCCGACGCCGGCGGCGCTTCCGTGGGAATCCTCCCGGAAAAGCGGAGCGAGGCGAATCCCTACGTCACGATCCCGATCACGACGGGGATCGGCGAGGCGCGAAACGTCGTCGTCGTCTCTTCCGGCGATGCGGTCATCTCCATCGGCGGAGGTCCCGGGACGCTGTCCGAGATCGGCTTCGCGCTGAAGATCGGCAAGCCGGTCGTCTCCCTGCACACATGGCTTCCGCTCGACGAAAACGGCGCGAAGACGCCCCTCCACGAGGCGGAATCCCCCGAGGACGCCGTCGCGCTCGCGCTTCGTCTCGCGGAGGGCGAATGCGACAGGGGGGCTCTGCGATCATGATGGGAGTCGAGCTCGCGGCCGTCACGAAACGGTTCGGAAAGTTCGAGGCGCTCAGGGGCGTCTCCCTCGACGTCCGCCGGGGAGAGTTCCTTTCGTTGCTCGGCCCGTCGGGCTGCGGAAAAACGACGTCGCTCCGCCTGATCGCCGGTTTCCTGACCCCGGACGAGGGCGACGTCCGGATCGGCGGCCGTTCGATGAAGGGCGTATCCGTCAGGGAACGCCGCGTCGGGATCGTCTTCCAGAACTACGCGCTCTTCCCGAATCTGAGCGTCTACGACAACGTGGCGTTCGGACCGCAGTCCCGCTCCGTTCCGGAAGCGACGATTTCGCAAAAGGTCACGCAGCTCCTCGAACTCGTCGGACTCGCGGACCGTTCCGCCGCATTCCCGCGGCAGCTTTCTGGAGGGCAACAGCAGCGCGTCGCGCTCGCGCGGGCGCTCGCGATCGAACCGGACGTTCTCCTTCTGGACGAACCCCTCTCCGCGCTCGACGCAAAGGTGCGAAACGCGCTTCGTTTCGAGATCCGGCGCATCCAGAGGGAATACGGCATCACGACGATCTACGTCACGCACGACCAGGAAGAGGCGCTTTCCATTTCCGACAGGGTCGCGCTGATGTATCGCGGGAGCATCGAGCAGATCGGCTCGCCGCATGAGATCTACACGGCTCCTTCGTCGTTCTTCGTCGCGGATTTCATCGGCGTCAACACCCTTTTGCGCGCCGACTAC
>CALMZW010000359.1 GCA_937870605.1 uncultured Synergistaceae bacterium | reverse complement strand
CTCGACGACGAGAATCAGGTTGGAAGAGCGTCGATTTTGCTTACAGCGAAAAACACGGTAGAGTCGGAAACCATATATCGAAGGGACCTCGCCCGGTGGAACTGGAGATCGGTGGCGACCGAAGTCGGCGGTCTTGCCGGAGATCTTCCGCAAAAGATCACGAGAGCGCTGGTCGGTGCTTCGCTGAACGCGGGAGTGGTCGAGAAGAAGCGGAACGAGATGCACGCCCTCATGCACGCGGCCGTTGAAGCTCTTGACGGCTTTCTTGCGGTCGGAATGCTGGAAGCGAGCATCGGCGCCAAAATTTCCATCGTTCGGAATTCCCGATGGATTGCTGTCGCCGTTATGGGGGATACTGCGTATCATGCGGTCGCTCATCATGAACGATGCGGCCTTGGGGTTATGCATATTTGACGATTGTTTTCCAACGCCGGATGTGGTAGATTCTCACTTTGTTCGGCCGGAGTTTTTTAACGTTGTGGAGGTGTAGAGATATGAAAAAAGACATCCATCCTGATTATGTTGCGTGCAAGGTGTTCTGCGCGTGCGGAAACAGTTTCGAGACCCGCTCGACGAAGAAGGAAATTCGCGTCGGCGTGTGCTCCGCATGCCATCCTTTCTTTACCGGACGAAAGGGTTCGAAGGTTGTTCTGGAAGCCGGACGGCTTGAGAAGTTCCAGAAGAAATACGAAGGTGTCAATTACGGCCAGAAAGAACGCAAGGAAGAGGAATAGGGGAGCCTCGCTCCCCTTTTTTTTGACGAGGAGCCTGGAATAATGGATTGCCGTGTGGCGCTGCTGGCGTATACGCCCGAGCCGGACAGCGTTGTTGCAGCAGCAGCGCGGCTCTGTTACAGCGACGAGTCTGTATCCGTCCTGAAAGACGGCATATCGCCGGAACGCACGAAGTCATTCATATGCAACCTTCTGCGCAGCGGGCATCATTCTCCTCTGGAGCATGTCTCGTTTTCCTTCGCCGTTGACGGCATCAGCCGCGTCACAACGCACCAGATAGTCCGGCATAGAATTGCGAGTTACTCCCAGAGAAGCCAGCGCTATGTCAGAATGAACGAACCCGCCTGCATCATGCCGAAGTCCGTCGCGGAGAACGAAACTGCAAGGAAACTCTTTTCCGAAACGGTGAAATCGTGCCATGATGCGTATTGCGTTCTTGTCGACGCGGGAATTCCCAAAGAGGACGCACGGTATATCCTCCCGCATGGATGGGAGACAAGTATCGTCATCACAATGAATGCGCGGGAACTGCATCATTTTTTCCGGTTACGGCTGTGCCGGAGGACGCAGTGGGAAATCCGTGAAACGGCGAGGTGCATGGCCGTCGAAGCCCGAAAAGCGGCTCCGTTCATTTTCGAGACGCTGGGTCCCGGATGCGTCGGAGGCGTATGTCCCGAGTTGCGTCCGTGCGGTTCTCCGTATGCGTCCGTTGACGATGTGCTGAAAGGGGTTGCGGAGTCGTGATGGGGAAAGTGATTTTCCGGTCGCTGGCTGCCCTTGCGACTGCAACCACGGAACGGATCCCTGTCGGCGGTCAGGCGGTCATCCAGGGCGTCCTTATGCGCGGCCCCGCAAGATGGGGGCTTTGCGTGCGTCGTCCCGACCAGACGATGTGGAGCGAACACTGGGAAAGCGGAACCAGGACGCGTCGTTTCCCCTGGAAGCTGCCGGTGGTTCGAGGATTCATCATGATGATCGAGATGCTCGGGACCGGAATGCGCGCGCTGAACAGATCCGCGCAACTCGCGTTGGACGACGAAGAGACGATTACCCCCGTCGAGACGGCAGTTTCAATTGGGATAGCGGTCCTTGCCGTCGTCGGTCTTTTTATCGCTCTGCCTCTCTGGCTTGCGGACTGGTGCGCTCGTGCGTGGAGCCTTTCCTCCGCTGGGAAGGACGTCATCGAGGGACTTGTCCGCGGCGTCGTTTTTGTGGCGTACATCGCCGGCATCGGTATG
>CALMZW010000358.1 GCA_937870605.1 uncultured Synergistaceae bacterium | reverse complement strand
TCCAGGCGGCGTCGAAGGAGACGACGAAGGCGGCCGAGGCGATCGCGACGGAAGCGCAGGACATGGCGGCCTCCGCGGAGAACCTGCAGAATCTGGTCGCCCGGTTCACGCTCGACGGCGCGTCGCAGCAGAGCGGGCTTGCGCTCAGGAAGTAGCGTTTCGTCAAAGACGCCTGTGTGCGAAATATCCGGACAGATGAGGAACGCCCCCGCGAAAAGCGGGGGCGTTCCCATGTCGGAAGGATCACTCTCTGCCCATATATTCCTTGCGGTCGCACACCATGCTTTTCAGGCTCTCGAGTCCGGAGCTGAAAACGCCGTAGACCGTCGCGGCAGTCTCTTCTTCGGCCGAAGGATCCGTCACGTCGAAGACGGCCGACCATTCCGCAAATGTCTGATTCGTGGCGACGACCGGCGCGACATGCAGAACGGCGACGTAGTTCTTCAGCTTCATGCCGGTCTCGAGGATGCTGTACGCCACCGTGCGATCCGCATCGGAGAGCGCGAGAAGCTTCTCGCGCATCTTCGCCCCGCCCTTGAGCGTAAAGTGACGCACGCACCCTACGTCCGTCCCCTGTTCCAGTTCGCTGTCGACGATCCCCGGATGCCATTTCGGCAGGCCGTTGAAATCGCGCGTCAGTTCCCATACCGCATCCGCCGGCGCGTCGATGACCGTGCTGTAGTACACTCTCGGCATGATGGTCCCCTCCCCGCTTTCGCGTCTAGAATTGTACGGCCTTGAAGGCCTGCGTCTGCGCCTTTATGGCGGTCTCCGTCGGCAGGCGCTCCATCGAACTCGCCCCGTAGAAGCCGTTGACGCCTTTGCAGCGCTTCAGGACGTACGCCGCATCCTCGGGCATCGCGATCGGCCCGCCGTGGCAGAGGACGATGACGTCGTCCCGCACCGACCGCGCCGCCGCGGCCCACTCGTCGATCAGCCCGACGCACTGGTCGAGCGTCTTGGCCGTCTGCGCCCCGATCGAGCCCTTCGTCGTGAGCCCCATGTGGCAGACGAGGATATCCGCGCCGGCCTTCGTCATCGCGACCGCGTCCTCCGCGCCGAAGACATACGGCGTCGTCAGCATGTCGCGTTCGGACGCCCTGCGGATCGCTTCGATCTCGAGTTCGTACCCCATGCCCGTCTCTTCCAGGTTCGCCCGGAAGACTCCGTCGATGAGCCCTACGGTCGGGAAGTTCTGCACTCCGGCGAAGCCGAGCATCTTCAATTCGTCGTAGAAGTTGTCCCACAGGACGAACGGATCCGTTCCGTTGATTCCGGCGAGGACCGGCGTCTTCTTCACGACGGGAAGAACCTCTTTCGCCATGTCCTTCACGATGTCGTTCGCGTTGCCGTAGGCGAGCAGGCCCGCCAGCGATCCTCGCCCGGCCATGCGATACCGTCCGGAGTTGTAGATGACGATGAGGTCGATGCCGCCGGCCTCCTCCCACTTCGCGGAGATCCCCGTCCCCGCGCCGCCCCCGATGATGGGTTCCCTGTTCCGCACCATGTCCCGGAACCGGGACATGAGTTCCGATCGCGTCTGTCGCGCCACAGTCGTTTCCCTCCCTTTCCGTTCCGCTATTTTCCGGTGATGTCGTGAAAATTCGCCACGAGCGCGTCGGCGAATTCCGGATCGTTGATGTTGTACGGCAGCTTCACGAGCCGCCGCGCGTTTGTCTGGACGACGGTGCGCTCGAGGGATTCGAACAACGCCGCGTCCGCCTCCGGCCAGTGAAAGGGCTGCCCCGGCGCGTCGATCAGCGAAACGCCCGCGAGCGGCAGCAGGAAACGAACCGGCCCGTCGCAGCGGTTCAGCTTCTCGCCGATCCATCGGCCCATGCGCGCGTTTTCTTCGGGCGTCGTCCGCATCAGCGTGACCTGCGGATTGTGAACGTGGAGCTTCCGGTCGCGATACTGCGGCGGAACCGTCTCCATCGCTCCGAAATTCACCATGTCGAGCGCGCCGACCGAACCGACGTACGGGATCTTCGTCCGGATGATCGCCCCGAGACGGTCTTCGCCTGCGCTGAAGACGCCGCCCATCAGGAGGTCGCAGACCTCGGTGGTCGTCGCGTCGATCACGTACGGGATCATCCCGGAATCCACGAGCTTCTCCATCGACTGACCGCCCGTTCCGGTCGCGTGGAAGACGAGGCAGTCGTATCGCTTTTCGAGCGCATGCCGCATGCGCTCCACGCACGGCGTCGTGACGCCGAACATCGTCATGCCCACAGGCGGCTTGTCCTCACCCGCCGGAACCGTTCCCCGAACCATGCCTGCCATCGCGTTCGCGGCGTTCGAGAGCACCACGCGGGAGATCCGGTTGATCCCGGCGACGTCCGTGACGGAGTACATCATGCAGATATCGTTCGGCCCGACGTAGGGCGCCACGTTCGACGACGCGACCGTCGAAACCATCAGCTTCGGCACGCCGATGGGCAGCGAACGCATCCCCCTCGTCACGAGCGACGTGCCGCCCGACCCTCCGAGCCCGATGACGCCTCCGATATCCTCCCGCGTCTGAAGAAAGGCCGCAAGCGCCTCGCCCATCTCCGCGACGGCCCGGCCGCGGTCTTTCACGGAGTCCAGAAACCCGGGCCTCTCCGGGTGGCAGGCGGCCACTTCCCGGTTCGATACATCCACTTCCGGGCCGGGAACGCGGGACGTCGTCCCGACGTCCACGAGAACGACCGGAACTCCTTCCGCCCCGATGCGCTCCTTCACAAAACGGAGATCCTCATACTTCGTGTCGCACGTTCCGATGACGTATGCTCTCTTCATGGCGCCCCTCCTGTTCGGATGTGATGCG
>CALMZW010000357.1 GCA_937870605.1 uncultured Synergistaceae bacterium | reverse complement strand
CGTACATGCGGATGAAAGATTATCAGAAACGGGAAGAACCCGTGAAAACGCCCGACAAGCCGAAAACGAAGCCGAAAACGAAGCTGCAACCGAAGCCGCAACCGAAACGTACTGAAACGCCGAAGCGCGACGCATCGAAACCGCATCCGCTTCAACGCCCGAATGATCCCAAAGCGACGCCTACGAAAAAGGCCCCGGAGGTGATCCAGAACACGGAAAAGGTAGAAACGAAGCACGCTCCCGCAAAGCGCGTCAGTGGAAACAACATCGGTGACACGCCTATGTGGGAACTCATGTTCGGCGATTTTCAGTCCAGAGAAACACGCTATGCGAAAAACAAATCGACTCGGAAGGACGGAAAGGTACGGTAACGTATACCTTTTGAGGGGATGGAGAATTCCTTCCCCTCTCGTTCTTTCATACAAAGGAGAAAAAACAGTATGTCCGCACAAATGACAAAACTCGACTGTGTGAACTCATTACTCAGCATCATAGGAGAACTGCCCGTCACGACGCTGGAAGATACGTTGAACGCCGACGCCGTGCTTGCAATTCGTGTCATTGACGACACCGTGCGGGATACGCTGTCTGAGGGCTGGTGTTTCAATCTGGAATATGATGTGACACTACAGCCCGACATAAACGGTGAAATCACGCTGACGGATAACGTCATTGCTTGTGATATAGACCCCTTGAAAGCTCGCGGGAAAGATGTTGTTCTCCGTGGACGACGACTCTACGACAGGAAGAATCATACGTACATCTTCGACGCTCCTTTGCAGGGCGTGATATTGCAGTACCATTTTGAATACGAGGATCTTCCGTTGCCGCAGAAACAGTACGTTCTCGCGGTAGCAAAAGCCCGTTTCCACAGCATGATTATCGGGGATGCAACGCTTGCCTCCGCTCTGTTGCAGGATGTACAGCGTGCGCGTGTTATCGCCGTAGCCGACGATCTGCGACAGTCCGACCGGAACTTCCTAGACCGACGCCCTAACAGTTTGTTCGGCTTTTCGAGCTTTCACAACGCACTCAGGAGATAACCCGGCATGGCGCAAACACGTGTCACACGCGAACTCCCGAATCTTGTAAATGGCGTCAGTCAGCAACATCCGCAATTCCGGCTTCCGTCGCAGGCAGATATAGTTGATAACTTGCTTCCGTCTCTCGTTCACGGACTCCGAACGCGCTTCCCGGTGGTACACGTTAAAAAGCTCTCCGACAACTTTTCGGAGGCACAGCCGTTGAAAACGCATGTCGTACCACGTGGTGATGCCCCCCACCAATTCCTGATGTTTGCGAACAACGGTGTATCACGAATAGGGCAAGACGGCTCCACAATGTCTTTGACCGTAGATGCAGCAGCATCAGCGTATATAACGACAACCGACCCGGAACATGACATTGTGACAAAGACCATAGCCGACCACACGTTCATCCTTAACAAGCGAAAAGTGGCCGCGCTGAAAAGCACGAAATCCCCGGCGCGTGCGTGTGCCGCAATGGTGTTCGTGAAAGTGGCGAACTACCAAACGACATACAACCTGACGATTGACGGCGTGACCGCAACATACACAACCCCTGATGGCATTGGTACAGAAGCAAACCCCCCTGATGTCATATCAACGCATGGTATAGCACGTGCGCTTGTCGAAGGGGCTACATGGCCGGACGGTATAT
>CALMZW010000356.1 GCA_937870605.1 uncultured Synergistaceae bacterium | reverse complement strand
TGACCCATTCGATTCCGGCGCCGCTTGCGTGCGCGACGGAGGACATCCCGAACAGTAGGGCGAATGCAAAGGCGAACAGTATGGCGCTTCGTGTGTGTTTCATGCGATCTCCTTTCATGGGGCGAACAAGCGTTCAGACTGACCTGCATACAATGCAGGCATCCCAGGTCACCGCAGGAAAAAGACACGCGAAAATATCGCGCTCCGATTAATTTTGGATAAATTTACACAATCCGAGTACTCATGTCAACTCCCGTTTCCGTTATTTGTGCGATTGGACAATGCTTCCGTCACTCCCAATCGTGACACCGGAATTGTCCCGTCATGAAGCCCTACAGCCCGATCTCCGTCTTGAAGACGATCCTCGCGCGGCCTCCGACCTTCACGATCACGGGGTCGCCGCCGAAGCTGCGAACGATGACCTTCATGTAGCCCTTCCGCCCGATCGCCTCGCCCTGTTTGATCGTGAACGCGAAGCCCTCTTCGCGCGGGGGGAGCTTTCCGTAGAATGTCAGGTACGCGCCGAGCGGGCCGTTCGCGTTGCCGGTGACGGGGTCTTCGGCGATTCCGCTCGCGGGGGCGAACATCCGTCCGCTCGTCAGGACGCCCTCCTCGCGGGAGTCGAACGTGAAGACGTAGTAGCCGTTGCAGTCGATGTCGCGGCTCAGCGCGGACAGGATGCCCGCGTCGGGGGCGAGCGCGTCGAGGCGGTCCTTCGAGCGGATCGGGACCATGACCTTCGAGTGGCCCGTCGAGACGATCTGCACCGGCAGTTTCTCCTCCAGGTCGCTCTCCGCGAGCCCGAGCCCTTCGAGAAGCCGGGCGAGGCGCTCGCCCCGGATCATGTCGCCGAAGACGATTCCGGCCTGCGTCATGGTCACGAAGAGGTCGCCGTCCTGTTCGGCGATTTCGACGGGCAGCACCCCGGCCTTCGTCTTCTGGCGGATGACGCAGTCCGTCAGGCCGTGCTCCTTCGCGTAGACGTAGTGCGCCGAGATGGTCGCGTGGCCGCAGATCGGGACTTCCCTCGTCGGCGTGAAGAAGCGCACTTCGATGTCCGCGCCGTCCTCCTGCCGATTGAAGATGAACGCGGTTTCCGAGTTGTTGAGTTCCCGCGCGAGCTGCTGCATCTGCCTGTCGGTCATGCCGTCCGCGTTCGGGACCACGCCCGCGGGGTTGCCCGAGAACAGTTCGGTCGTGAACGCGTCGACCTGGTAGACGGTGATATTCATCGTATCCCTCCCGTATGGAATCAGGGTCGCCCCAAGATTTTCCCGAGTGTAGCACGAGGCCGGATTTGTGGTATATAGAGTGCGCCAATCTGGGATTCTCGCCGCGAAAAGACGGCCCTTTCGGCCGATACGCCGTCGGACGGCTCGGAAACAGGCGATCTTCCCGAACGATTTGCGACTTTGTGCATGGGGGCTGATACATCGTGGATTTCCAGGCGCTCGCAAGGAACATCGAAGCCGATGTCATCGAATGGCGCAGGCATCTTCACAGGAATCCGGAGCTGAGCGGGCAGGAATACGACACCGCCGGCTTCGTCGCGAAAATTCTCGAGGGAATCGGCGTCGAGGATGTCCGCCACGTCGGCGACACGGGCGTGACGGGGCTGATCCGGGGGCGTGGCCCGGGGCGGGTCGTCGCGCTTCGCGCGGATATGGACGCGCTTCCCGGCGACGAGAAGACGGGGTTGCCCTTCTCCTCCGAACGCCCGGGCGCGGCGCACATGTGCGGGCATGACGTCCATACGGCGATTCTTCTGGGCGTCGCGAAGGTGCTCTGGGGCGCGCGCGACGAATTCGACGGGGCCGTCAGGC
>CALMZW010000355.1 GCA_937870605.1 uncultured Synergistaceae bacterium | reverse complement strand
ACGAACCGGATCTCTGGAAGAACGTGCATCAGTTCGTCACGCCGAAAGACTACGTCATTTACAAGCTGACGGATGTTCTAGCCACGGACTACTCCTCCGCCGGGAATATCGGCGGGGTTTTCGATATCCGGAAGAAACGGTGGTCTCCGGAAATGTGCGACGCGCTCGGCATTCCCATTTCCCTTTTCCCCGAACAGATTACGAGCTCCTTTCACGTCGTCGGAGGTCTGAACAGACGGTACGCCGAGGCGACCGGACTTCTCGAGGGAACGCCCGTCGTTGCGGGAGGGATCGACGCTCCCGTGGCGCAGTTCAGCTGCGGCGTCATCAACGAAGGCGAGCACGTCGCGATGACCGGAACGTCAATCTGCTGGGGAACCGTACATGACGGCAAATACCTGTCGCCCGGCCTTATCAGTTTCCCGTACGTCGTGAACGACGATACGACGATTTACACATTCGGCGGAGGCGCAACCTCCGGGGCGGTCATCAGGTGGTTCCGCGATGAATTCGGGGCGTGCGAAAAGGACATACAAAACAGAACCGGAATGTCTGCATACAAGCTGCTCGAAATGGAGGCCCTGAAGGTCATGCCCGGCAGCGGCGGACTTCTGGCGCTTCCGTATTTCATGGGAGAGCGTTCGCCGATATGGGATCCGGACGCCCGGGGCGTTATCATGGGGCTTTCGCTGCTTCATACGAAAGGACACATCTTCCGCGCCTGCATGGAGGGGGTGGCCTATTCTCTCCGGCACAATATGGATGAAGCCGTGAAAGCGGGCATCGTGCTGGACAGAACGTGTTTCATGGTCGGAGGCGCTTCCCGGAGCGACCTCTGGACGCAGATCTTCGCCGATGTCACCGGTTTTGACATGAAGCGGCTCGATCAGGACGTCGAAGCCCCCCTCGGAGACGCGTTCCTCGCCGGACTGGGCGTGGGCGTGTTCTCGTCTCCCGCGGAAATAAAGACGTGGCTGAAATTCCGGGAGACCTCGGTGACCGATCGGGAACACCACGCGCTCTACTCGAAATATTTCGATCTGTACAAGGACCTGTATGTTCAGACCAGGGGAATCATGGGCAGCCTTGCCGAAATGCAGGTGAAGGGGATATAGGCGCTCAATCCTTTGCGTTCGGAGGGAGAAGAAATGTTTGATCGGCTCCGGATCGATGTCTGCAAGGCGAACCTCGCGCTGGCGGAGTTGGGCCTTGTCGTCCTGACGTGGGGCAATGTGAGCGAAATCGACCGTGAGGCCGGGGTTGTGGCGATCAAACCGAGCGGCCTTTCGTACGGAGAAATGACGCCCGATGACATGGCAGTCGTGAACCTCGACGGCGATGTCATCGAGGGGCGTCTTCGCCCGTCTTCGGATACGGCGACGCACCTTGTGCTCTACAGGTCGTTTCCGG
>CALMZW010000354.1 GCA_937870605.1 uncultured Synergistaceae bacterium | reverse complement strand
CGGTCGTGCTTCCTGCGGCGGTTCCGGCTTCGGCGGCGCTTCGCATCGGCGTCATCGACTTCCGGGATTCCTCGGGAAGCGGACTGAACCGGGCGGCCCTGCGCGCGCTCACCGCCACGATCGTGGAGGAGCTCTACAAGACCCGCTGCTTCGACATCGTGGAGCGCGAGCGGCTCGACGAAATCGCCCGGCGCAAGAGCCTGGTCCTCCAGGGGCTGCTCCCCCCGTCGCAGGTTGCGGACATCGGGCAGGAAATCGAGGCGAAGGCGCTCGTGACGGGCGTCATCACCGCGTGGCGCGTCGAGCGCGTCCCGACGATGGGAAACGACAAGATGACCGGCCAGGTCGCGCTCGACGTTCACGTCGCCGACGCGCAGACCGGGAAGGAGCTTTTCCGCGTCGCGGCGGCGGGAAGGGCCGATGAACTCTCGGCGAACAACCTCTTCCGGAAGGCGACGCAGCGGCAGAACGAGGAAGATCTCATTCTCGCGGCGGCCTGCTATTCGGCGGCCCGGGAGGCGGCCGTCCGCATCGGAACGCATCCGTCGCTCGTGAAACCTCTCAGCGTGCTCTCGTTCTCCCCTTCCGGGGGACGGGAGCTTGTCGTCGTCGACGCGGGGAGCACCTCGGGCGTCATCCGGCGCGGCGACCGGCTCGCGGTCTGCGAGGAAGGCGAACCGATCTTCAACGACAAAAAGGAGATCGTCGGAATACGGACGAGGTTCCTCGCGTTGCTGGAGGTCGTGCAACTCCAGCCGAGGTCGTCGAAGTGCGCGATCCTCGAAGGCCGTCGCGAGGACATCCGTGCGGGGGACCGGGTCGTGTTCGCAGCGGGCGATACGCCCGTCACGGTCGAACAGCGATAGGCGTTTTTCCGCGTCGCGGACGGGCGGACACGCTTCACGCGCTTCGCCCGCATCGGGATTTTCCGGCCGCCCGTCCACCGTGGTACAATATGGAATCGCGGCTTTGAGGTGCGGATTCCGGTCGTTCCGGAGACAGGGACGGCGCAACGGGCCGTCGGGGAGTGACGTACATGAGAGTGGAATGGGACGAAAGCCTGTCCGTCGGGATCGGCATCATCGACGACCAGCACCGCAAGCTCATCGAGCGCGTGAATGCGTTCTCGGAGGCGACCGAACGGATGGATTCGCGGGAGATCGAGAACACGATCAATTACCTGACCGGATACGTCATCCAGCATTTCGGCGCGGAGGAGCTCATCATGATCCGAAACGGACACCCCGCTTTCAAGGAGCATCGCGACGAGCACTCCTGGTTCGTGAAGCAGGTCTACGACGTCGGGCGGGTCATCGCAGCCCGCCCGATGACGCGCGCGGAGGCGACGGCGCTGCGGGACATGCTCGTTCGGTGGATCTTCCGCCATATCCGGGTGACCGACCGTGCAATCGGCGATACCGTCAATCAGGAGGCGTTCGCATGAGCAACGGGATGCCCCGGCTGGACGCGATGCATCTCGATGTTCTCCGCGAGGTAGGGAACATCGGCGCGGGCAACGCGGCGAGCGCCCTTTCGGGCCTGCTCGGGACCAGGGTCGACATGAAGGTGACCCGGGTGATGTCCATGCCTTTCAATGAGATCGTCGACTTCGCCGGAGGCGCGGAAACGCCAGTCGCCACGGTGTACACGCGATTCGACGGCAGCATTGCGGGGAATATCCTCTTCGTCATCGGCATCGACCAGGCCATGGCGTTGATCCGTCACGTGACGGGCGCCGTCGAGGACGACGGAATTTCCGAAATGGGGTTCTCCGTCCTGCAGGAGACGGGAAATATCGTCATCGGTTCCTGCATGACGGCCATGTCGGATTTTCTGGGGTTCGAGCTGCTTCCGTCCGTCCCGACGCTCGCGGTGGACATGGCGGGCGCGATCCTGAGCTTCAGCCTCTCGGAAATCGGCCGGAGCGCGGACGAGGCGATCATGATCGACGCGGGCATCACTCCGGAGGGCGCGAGCCTTTCGGGAGGGTCGGGGCGTCTGTTCCTGCTTCCGGATCCGGAATCGTTCGGCCGCATGTTCGCGGCGTTGGGAGTGCGCATCGATGGCTAACGCGCGGGTCGGAATAGCCGAAGCGGCCGTCGTGAGGAACCCCGATTCCGTCACGACGCTGGGCCTCGGATCGTGCATCGGCGTTGCGATGTTCGACAGCGTCAACCGGATCGGCGGTCTGGTCCACGTCATGCTGCCGTCTTCGTCCCTCTCGAAGACGAAGGACTTCAATGCCGGGAAGTTCGCGGACACCGGCGTGCCGCTGTTGCTGGACATGATGCTGAAGGCCGGCGCGAGCAAGGCCCGCATCGTCGCCAAGATCGCGGGAGGCGCCCAGATGTTCGCGATCGGAGGCGGCGGGGACTCGGTCCTTCGCATCGGCCCCCAGAATACCGACGCGTGCAAGGCGGCTCTCAAGAAGCTCGGCATCCCGCTTATCGCCGAAGAGACAGGCGGAAACCACGGTCGCACCGTGGAGCTTTTCTGCGATTCCGGAGAGTACGAAATCCGCGCGATCGGCAAGGAGAAGAAGCGAATCTAGCCGAGCCGGTCGACGACCACCCTCCCCGCGCTCATGACGAACCGGACGTCGTTTTTCAGACATGCGCCCGCCGGATCTCGCTCGTAGTCCCCGGCGAAGACGGTGATATCCGCGATCCTCCCGGGTTCGAGCGTTCCGCGTTCCCTTTCCGACCGCCCCGCCCACGCGCCGCCCGTCGTATAGAGCGCAAGCGCGTCGCGCGGCGACAGGCGTTCCTCCGGGCCCCAGCCTCCGGACGGATGGTCGCTTTCGTCCGTCCGCGTGATCGCGCACCGGATGCCGAGCAGCGGGTCGACGGGCTCGATCGGGCAGTCCGAACCGCCGGACAGCCGGACGCCGCGCTGCGACATCCGCTTCCACGCGTAACTGTCGCGGGCGCGCGCTTCGCCGATCCTGGGCGTCACCATGGGCCAGTCCGAGGCTGTGAAACGGGGCTGGATGTCCGCAACGATCCCGAGGTCCGCCATTCGTCCCCACATTGCAGGCGTCATGATCTGACAGTGAATGAGCCGGTGCCGGGGGTCGGGACGCGGATTCCGGCGCATCGCCGCTTCGATGCATCCGATGGCGACGCGGGCCGAACGGTCGCCGATGATATGGATCGCCACAGGGCTTCCGGCGTCGTGCGTCCGCGCGACCATCTCCCGGAGTTCGTCCTCCGGGATGCTCAGAATGCCGTTTTCCCCCGGAGCATCCGCGTACGGGGCTTCGAGGGCGGCCGTCCGCGCGCCGAGCGATCCGTCGAGAAGGATCTTCACCGGACCGCGCCGGACGCGATCCGAACGCCACGGCAGCGCCGAGGCCTCCCGCAGCATCTCCGCGACGTCCTTCGCGCTCCGCGCGTGCAGCTTCATGCGGATCCGAATCGGAAACTCCCCCGAATCCGCAAGCGATTCGAGGACCGAGACGGCGCGACGCAACTGCGACGCACTTCCGACATCGTCGGAGTGGACCTCCGTCAGCCCGGCGGCCGCGGCTTTCCGCGCCCCGGCCAGGTAGCGGCGCTTCAGGTCGGCCTCCGAGGGTTCCGGCAGGCGTCGCCAGACCCACATCAGCCCCGATTCCACGACCATCCCCGAAAGGTTTCCGTCCGCGCGGCGACGGAAGTTCGCCTCCGTTTCGGAGTCGAGTTCGTCGAGCGGCAGCGATTCGAGCGCCTTCGAGTTCAGGACCGCGACGTGCGCGCACAGGCGCACGAGAAGGACCGGGACGTCCGGAAACGCTTCGTCGAGATCATCGCGATCCGGGAGCCGGCGTTCGGCCATCCGGTTCTGGTCCCAGCCGCGCCCGACGATCCACGCCCCACGGGAAGCGTCCCGTTCCCGGATGAAGCCCTGAAGCCGTTCCGTCATCTCCCGAAGCGACGCGACGCCACGGAGGTCCGCCTCCTCGAGCGTCGTTCCGAGGCTCAGAAGGTGCATGTGACTGTCCGTGAGTCCGGGAACGACCGTGCATCCCGAGGCATCCACGCGACGCGTCGAAGCGTCCGCGAGCCCCTCGAGATCCGGCAGCCCGCCGACCGCGAGGATTCTTCCTCCCGCGACGGCGACCGCTTCCGCTTTTTCCGGCGTCAGGATCGTTCCTCCGGTGATGATGCACTCCGCTCTATCCATGCGTCGGGCGCCCCCCTTCGTTTCGTTCGGCAAGATGAAGGATCTTGTCCGTCGCCTTGAGTCCCGTTCCGGTGAGAACGGCCGCGGTGCGTTCGTCCGGGCGGATCGCCCCGGTTTTCAAAAGGCGCGACACGGCCGCTCCGACGACCGAACTCGTCGGCTCCACGTAGAGACCCAGTCGAGCCAGCCGGAAGCAGCCCGGCGCGATCTCGTCCTCGTCGACGGTCAGGACGGCGCCTCCGCTGCGCCGGACGGCGGCGAGAACCTGCCGCCCGCGAACGGGGAGCGCGGAACTGATCCCCTCGGCGATCGTCTCGTGCTTTTCGATCGTCGCGGGCTCCTGCGAGCCGTCCGAAAAGGCCCGGTAGAGGGGCGCGCAATGCGCGGCCTGCACCGCGTAGATCCGGGGGCGTTTCGCGATGCGCCCCGAGGCGAGCATCTCCGAGAAGGCGTGGTCGCACCCGAGCACGAGGCTCCCCTGCCCCGCCGGAACGATGACCGAATCCGGGACGGCGCCCCCGAGTTCCTCGACGAGTTCATAGGCGAGGGTCTTGACGCCGTGCGCGAAGTACGGGCTCCAGTTGTGGCTCGCGTAGTACGTCCCTTCGGTCTGCGCCGCCCGTTCGGCCGCGGCGGTCGTATCCTCGCGGCTTCCGGCGACGCGGACCAGCTCGGCGCCGTATGAGCTGATCTGAACGCACTTGCCTTCGGACGTGTAGTCCGGAACGAAGATCCGGCACCGGACGCCTGCCCGGGCGCTGTAGGCGGCCATCGCAGCTCCTGCATTGCCCGACGAGTCCTCGATGATGTCGCGGACGCCGAGGTCGCGAAGCCGGCTCATCAGGACCGACGCGCCCCGGTCCTTGTACGACCCGGTGGGGCAGAGAAAATCGAGCTTCCAGAGGATTTCCGCGCCGTCCCACGCCGCGCGGACAAGCGGCGTCATCCCCTCGCCGAGGCTCACGGGCCCGCACCCGTCGTCGTTCCCGCAGGGCAGGACCTCGCGGTACCGCCAGAGCGACGCAGGACGCCCCGAAAGGTCATCGGGCGTCCGGACGCCCGCGCCGATCACCCAGTCCAGCGGAGCGCCGCAGGCGCACCGCCAGGGGAGCGCCGCCTCATCGTACGTCGAACCGCATACCGAACACCGAAGCATGCAATCACCCTCCCTTTCGGAGTCAGGATCGAAAAAACGTTCTCCGCCGCCCTCAGTCGGCGCGGAGCAGGCGGATCGTCAGACGTCCGGTCTCCTCGTCGAAGCGAACATCGGCTTCGTCCGTCATGGCCCCGACGAGCCCGAGCTGAAAGACGGCGTCGTCGCTTCCGTAGAGGTTCCAGTAGTATTCGTCCGTCCCGGCGCTCCGGGGAGACGAGAGCAGCCGCGAAAGCCGCTCCACCGCGGGGCGCGATCCTTCCGGAAAGACGGCGCTCACGAAGATCTCCCACGCCTTCGGCAAGCGCCGGATAGTCGCATCGACGTCCGTCGCCCCTCCCGTGAGGCACCAGGCGACGAGTTCGCCGGTCAGACGCGAAAGCAGCAGACCGTGATGTTTCATAGGTTCCTCCTTCGCGCGAACGCCTCGATCAGCGGCACGAGGAACGCCGCGACGAGTCCGCCCGCAAACCCGTTGTTATAGAGGTTGAATCCCGCATGCAATATCCCCACATGAAGGACGACCGACGAATGGAGATACCCCGCGACCGCTCCGGCGATCCATCCGAAGCTCCCGGCGACCGGAGCGAGCGTCGTGCAGAAGAGCGCCGCGAGCTGCACCGGCGGATCCTGCAATCCCCACGACGTGGTCATCCCTCCGAGGATCACTCCGAAAAGAACGGGCAGCGTGTTCTTCGCCGTCTTGCCGATCGCGCTGAAGCCGACGATGGACAGGAGCCCTCCGATCGTCGGACCGTTCAGGTCGCCGCCGATTACAAGAAGGTATGTCAGGAAGATCAACCCGTTGATCCCCATATTCATGAGCGTCGGGCCGACGCCCACAAGGTCCACGAAATCCGTCAGGAGGCGTCCGGGAAGGCTCCATATCTCCCGCAGGCCCCGGAAGGAACGATGTTCCATACCATATCCCGACAGAAAAATTCCGGAAAAGAGAATGACGAGAAATCCCGCGACCATCGGGTCGACGCCCGTGCTCCAGATGACGCGGCTTTGCGGAATGAAGCCGAAGGAACGGTAGATCGAGATCGCCACGGTTCCGGTCAGGCCCGCGGTAAAGCCGATATTGTAGAGGTTGTACCCCTTGTGAAAGGACAGCATCGCCGTCGAAAGGGGCGGCAGCACGAAGCCCATCGCGACGCCGACCGCGCCGCCGGCTGCGAGACGGAAGACGAACGGTCCCTTGAGTCCGAACATGATCTGGGACACCATCGGAGAGAGCGCGGTGCCGAACAGCGCGACATAGAGGAATTTGACGAACGGCTCGCGCTGCACCTGCGCGTAGAGCCACACGCCCGCGACGATGAACCACACATTGGCGATGTTTTTCCCGAAAAACGAAAATCCGGCGATCGTGAAGACGGCGGCGAAAGAGAGCCCGTGAACGTCCGTCCGTATCGTTCCGAGCAGGACCGTGAACGCCAGCATCAGCAGGCCGCTGTTCACGAACGCCGCTCCGACGCCGCCGATGACGAAGTAGTCCGTTATGAGGTAGTCCGGCTCCCGGATGATGTTCCAGAGCCCGGCGACGATGCCCGAAGGACGATCGAGAAGCAGGCCGAAGCACAGAAACAGGACCGAAACGACCGTCAGGAAGATGATCCGTTGTTCGTTGTTCTCGCCCGCAATTCGTTTCATCGCGACACCTTCCCCTTCGGCTGCGTTATTTCCTGAGGCTCAAAGCATACGGCAGCGGGGCGAATGGGGCAACGGGGCGCACGCGGAAATATCGCAAAATACGCTGAAAAACCGAGGAATCTACCGATATCCCGCGCCCATTCCCGAGTGGTATACTCACGTACGTTCCGAAACCCGACGAGTGGAGCGTGAAAGCTGATGAAGATCCTTGTTTCCGAACGGGCGCGATTGTTTTTTCTTGGCCTCCTGATCGCGTTTTTTGCGACAACGGCGGCGCAGGCGACAACGGCCCCCGTTTCAAAGGACATGAGCTGCGAGACGGTGCAGTGCATCGACTCGAAGACATTCAGCGACATGATCCGGAGCGGGACGCCGAAGCCTGTCGTCATCGACACGCGCAAGCCGAAGGAGTTTCAGGAATCGCGACTGGCCGGCGCCGTCAACATCGATCTTCTCATGGGACCGGACATGATCGAGGAAGCGCTTGAAGGCTACGACCGCGACGGGATCTACCTCCTCTATTGCCTCGACGGCGACCGGAGCGGCAAATTCGGAAAGATCATGCTGGAAATAGGGTTTCAGAATGTGTACAACCTTCAGGGAGGGCTGATCGAATGGCAGGATCTCGAATACCCGGTCGAAAAATGACGCTGATGAGAGCGGCGTTCCGGGCATTCGTCCTCGCGCTTCCGCTGGTCTTCGCGACCGCGCATCCGGCCCAGGCGGCGCGAACGCTGCCCGGCTTCGATCCGATCACGTCCCTCAAGCCGGACGTCCTGGCGTTCAAGACCTACGGGAGGGATCTCCGGATCACCGCCTCGGCGGATACGATCCGCGCATCGCTGAAGGGATTTCCCGACGTGACCTTCAACGATCGCGGATATGCGGAGCGCCTTATGGTCCGGACCCCGGTCCGGAGCGGCTCGATTTCGGCGGACTTCTCGCTCGGATGCGGCGGGTGAGGCGGCTCGAAGGAGTTCGCCGCCGTACGTTTTACGGGGCTCGACAACGAACAAACCAATAGCGACAAAGAAAACGCGTCCTACCGCATCACGTGGGACTTCACGGGAAAAACGGACGCAGACCGCGTCATTTCCGGCGCCCTCCTGGCCAAGAAACACGGTCACGGGGAAGAAACCAGATTTCCGATCGACATCGTCCGGCTCGATCCGGGCGTCCGGCTTCTCTTCGCCGTGTACGATCCCGCGGGGGGACTTCCCGCGTCGACAATCCTCGGAGAAGTCCGGTCGACGTCCGCGCAGATGACGCTTCCGATGCTCTTCCCGGCGCCCAAAGGGCGTGACTTCCTGCTCGCGGTCGCCAACGTGGGGACGGAGACGGTGCGCCTCCGGGGCGGAGCGGACCAGCTCCGGCCGCTCGCCGGAAACCCGGCGGGTCCGAAGCTCCGGACGGAAGACGCGGGAACCATCGGCCCCGGGGCGATGGCGATCCTGAATCTGAGCAATGTTTCGGGACTGTGGGCGGGCGTGACCGTTCATTTCGACAACGCCGCCGACGTCAAGATCACGTGGGGGCTGCCGGGAGTCATCCTCTCGCCGATGGTCATCCTCACGTTCGCTTCCATCGTCCTCGCGGGAATGATCCTTCTGTTCTTCCGCCGGACGCTCCGAAACACGCGGCCGTCGTAAGGGGCGAAAGCAAGGGTTTTCCGTAGAACTAAAGAAGGGGAGCATCCCTCGTGGATCGCTCCCCTTCGTCGTCTTTCATGCGGGAATGCCCCCGACTCAGCGCAGCGGGCCGCGCCCGGAGATGCAGAGCGACCCGCCGGGCCCCGCTTCCCGCCGGCCGGCGGGTCCGCCGGAAGAAGCCCCCGACTGGGCATCGGGTTCCACATGAAGCGTCACGAACGTTTCGCGTCCGAACTCCTTCCGCAGCTCGTCCTCGATCGCGTCGGCGATTTCATGCGCCTCGACGAGCGAAAGATCCCTGCGAACGACGACGTGGACGTCGACGGCCATGTTCGCGCCGATTTTCCGCGTCCGGAGCTTGTGACAGCCGGACACGTCGTCGTTCCGTTCGATGATCGAACGGATCCGGCGCTCGCATTCGTGGTCCAGCGACGCTTCGAGCAGTTCGTCGAGGCTTTCGCGGATGATCGGAACCGCGACCCTGACGATGAAGACGCTCACGACGACGGCCGCGACGGGGTCGAGAACGCGCCATCGTTCCCCGAGGAGCATGGCGCCCCCGATGCCGACCGTCGTTCCGATGGACGAGAAGGCGTCGGAACGGTGATCCCACGCCTTGGCGATGATCGCCGGGCTGTTCAGCGCATTGCCCGCCTTCAGGGTGTACCAGTACAGAATCTCCTTCGAGACGACGGAAAGCACCGCCGCGGCGAACGCGATGGCGCCGGGACGGGCGATCACGCCTCCGCGAAGGACGCCCCATATCGAGCAGGCGCCGCTCCAGAGGATTCCCAGTCCCGCGGCCAGCAGGAAGAAGCCGCAGATGGCCGCCAGAAGCGTCTCCACCTTGCCGTGCCCGTAATCGTGCCCGTGGTCGGCGGGCTTGCTGACGATCCGGAAACCGAGGATGACGACGACATCCGTGATCAGGTCCGATAGCGAATGCGTCGCATCCGCGATCATGGCGCCGCTGTGTCCGAGAAAACCGGCGAGATATTTGAACGCCGTCAGAACGATATTCACCACAAGGCCGATCCACGTCACGAACGACGCCCGCGCGGCCCGCGCCTCTCCATGAAGCTCCCCGTCCATAATCTCCCTCTTTTCCATCAGACAGGCCTCCGGCGAATCGCCTGCGCCCGGGGGTCGTTTTTTTCAATTCCTGCAATTGTAGCATAGGCCGCCGCGGCGGACTGATTTTCGGGACCGCGATCATTTCGACGAGCTGGTGCTGACAGCTGGTATTGTCACCTGGTACCCATAATGAGATAATGCGTTCCGAAATTGAGGGAGGGATGGAGAGCATGACGGAAATACGGATTCGGGGCATCGCCTGCGAGCTGCCCTGTACGAGAGTGGACAATGCGGAACTGGTCCGGCAGTTCGGCACGTGGACGGAGGACAAGATCTACCAGAAGACGGGGATTCGGGAACGGCGGGTCGCCACCACGGAACTCGTTTCGGATCTCGCGACGGGCGCCTGCGAGCGCCTGTTCGCGGACTCCCCTTCGTTCGACCGGAACGAGGTCGATATGCTGCTGCTGTGCACGGAGACTCCGGACTACTACATGCCGGCCACGGCGTGTCTCGTGCACCGGCGGCTCGGGCTCCGGCCCGACTCGGGCGCGCTCGACTACAACCTGGGATGTTCGGGGTTCATTTACGGGCTCGCGCTCGCCAAATCGCTCGTATTCTCGGGCGTTGCGCGCAACGTTCTGCTCGTAACGGCCGACACGCTGTCGAAGACCGTGAATCCGATGGACAAGAGCACGCGCACGATTTTCGGCGACGCGGCGGCGGCGATCCTCGTCGGGACGGGCGAGAGCGGGGGGGCGATCGGCGGGTTCGTTCTGGGCACGGACGGTTCGGGCGCCGAAAAGCTCCTGATTCCCGCGGGGGGGTTCGCAATCCCGCGTTCGGCGGAGACGGCCGTCGAACGCACCAATATGTGGGGCAACGTGCGCTCGCAGGACAACCTGTACATGAACGGCCCGGAAATTCTGGACTTCACCGTGCGAACGGTCCCCGGATGCGTGCGCGGCGTCCTCGAACGGCACGCCATGACGATGGAGGACGTCGACCTGTTCGTCTTCCACCAGGCCACGCGACTGATTCTCGATCACCTTCGGAAAGAGATGGAGATCCCGGA
This sequence comes from uncultured Synergistaceae bacterium, assembly GCA_937870605.1. Lineage (GTDB taxonomy): Bacteria > Synergistota > Synergistia > Synergistales > Aminobacteriaceae > CALFXN01. The sequence continues at coordinate 3,314 of CALMZW010000354.1, read as the reverse complement.
GGAGCGATTCTACGTCTGCATGGAGCAGACCGGGAACACGGTGAGTTCCACGATCCCGATCGCGCTCGCCGAGGCGGTCCGCGAAGGCCGCGTCCGGCCGGGCGCGCGCGTCATGCTCGTCGGCTTCGGCGTGGGGTTCTCCTGGGGCGCGACGATTCTCACCTGGAACTAGCGTCCATCCACGAGAGGACGGACTCCGCGTCGAACGACGGCATCCCGTCCGCGAACAGCAGGTCCGCCATATCGAACCGGGGATCCAGGGGCGGCTCCGGCGCCGAGGGAATCGCGACGCATCGCATCCCGCCGCGCAGGGCGGCCTCGATTCCGGGCGCGGAGTCCTCGAACACGACGCACCGATCCGGCGCGACGTCAAGGCGGCGGGCCGCCTCGACGAACACCGCCGGGTCGGGTTTGGGCCGCCCCGCTTCGTCCGTCGAGAGAACGACCGCAAAGAGGCGATCCAGCCCGTTGGCCGCCAGAACCATCGTCACGACGTCGATCGGGGATCCGGAAGCGACCGCGAGGGGCATTCCCCGGGCCGCGAGCTTCTCCGCACATGTCCGCATCTCCGGAAACACGGGCGTGTGTTCGCGGGCGAGCTTCCGGTATGTCGCCATCTTCCGCGCCGCGAGGACCTCGGCGGACTCCCCGATGCCGAACCGGACGCGGATGTCCCGCGCCATATCGAGAATGCCGCCGCCGACGTACCGCCGCTTCATCTCGGGCGTCAGGCGGACGCCGTAGTCCGCCAGCAGGAGGCGGTCCGCCTCGTAGTAGTTTCGCTCGCTGTCGACGAGCGTCCCGTCGAGATCGAAGATCGCCGCGGCCGGAGCCGGCCGCGCAAAGGGACGGATCCTGCGGAACAGCTCGATCCGGTTTCCCTCCGGGTCGGTCAGCGAAAACTCCCGGAAGCCGTCTCCCGTGTCCCGCGGCGGCGTCAGCCCCGCAAGCCCGAGTCCGCAGAGGGTCGCGTACAGTGCGTCCGGGTCGTCCGCCTCGAACGCGACGTGTCCCTGTCGCGGCGTTCCGACGGACGCCGTCGCGCCGTCACGATGCAGCAGCTCGAGGTCGATCCGCCCCCGCCGAAGCATGACCGTCCGCAGGCCGGGCGTGTTGCGGCTCGTGTAGCGGTAGAGGGTCGAGAAGCCGAGGACGGTCCGGTAAAAGCGTTCCTGTGCGAAAAGGTCGTCCACTTCGAGTCCCAGATGCGCCGAGAGATCCGTCTTCATTTCATCGCCTCCAGGCGTTCCCGCGCCAGACGGGCCGCGTCCGTCCCCGGAGCCTCCGAACAGACCCTGGCGTACCACGTCTTCGCCTCGTTCTTCTTTCCGGCCCCTTCGAGAGAGCGCGCATACCGGAACCAGACGTCCGGGAGATCGTCCGACGGGATATCCTCGGGCGTCTTCAGCAACCGTTCGAAAAGCGGCAACGCGTCCGCATGCCGGTGCGACTCTCCGTACACGAGCAGCAGCCGTTCGACCACGGAGGCCGCGTCCGGCGCGTCGGGGTAGCGCTTCAGGAAGAGTTCGAGCGACGCGGCGGCCTCTTTCCAGTCGGGAGGGGTCTTCTCCATCGCGAGCGACGACAGGTTCCAGAGGGCTTCGCGCGCGTATTCCGTATCGGGGCACTCCTCCACGACCCGGCGATAGAGGGCGGCGATCGCCGAAACCTCGTCCGAATCGAGCGCGGCCGCATCGCGGAAGAGGCCGTCGGCCAGGATTTCCTGATCCGGAACGCTCCTCCCGGCCGCCTGGGTTGCGGCGGCCGGGAGGACGCCGAGCGCAGCAGCGATCACGACGACAGCGAAAAACAGGGCGAAACGACGAATCACTGTACTGTTCCTCCTTCCCGTTTCACAAACGGACGGACGTCCGCGCGGATCATTCATAGCGAAGCGCCTCGATCGGCGACGCGCACGAGGCCTTCCACGCAGGGTACAGGCCGAAGAAGACGCCGATCGCCGCGGAAAAGCCGAACGAAAGCGCAATGGACTCCGGCGTGATCTCCGTGGTCCAGTCGAACGCGGACGTCAGTCCGTTCGACGCGGCGATTCCGAGCCCGATGCCGATGACGCCGCCGAAGAGCGAGAGCATGAGCGCTTCGGCGAGGAACTGGAAGCGGATGTCGCTGCGGCGCGCGCCGACCGCCATGCGGATGCCGATCTCCCGCGTCCGCTCCGTGACCGAGACGAGCATGATGTTCATGATGCCGATCCCCCCCACGAGCAGCGAGACGGACGCCACCGCCCCGAGAAGAAGCGACATGACGCGCGTGGACTCCGCGGCCGTCTCGAGGATCTGCGTGAGGTTGCGGATCGTAAAGTCGTCGCTCCGCCCGTCGGGCGTCCTGTGGCGCTGCCGAAGGAGCGCGCGGATCTCGCGCTCCGCCGGTTCGAGATCTTCAGGCGCTTCGGTCTGGACGGTGATCCGCCGGACGAAGCCGGGAATGACCGAACGAAACAGGCGACGCTGCGCCGTCGTGACCGGGACGAACGCGAGATCGTCCTGGTCGCCGCCCCAGGGCGTCTCGCCCTTGGGTTCGAGAACGCCCGCCACCGTGAACGGGACCTTCCGGATCCGGACCTGGCGGCCGACCGGATCGTCGGAGCCGAAGAGGTTGTTCGCAACGGTCGCGCCGAGGACGCAGAACGTGGCGCACGTGAGAACGTCCTCGTCCGTCAGCGAGCGCCCCGAGGCGACCGTCCAGTTCCGAACGCGAAGCATCGCGTCGGTCGTGCCGAGAACGAAGGTGTTCCAGTTCGCGTTTCCGGCGACGATCTGCGCGCTGCCGCTGCGGTCGGGGGCGACGTCCGCAACGGACGGGCACTCCCGGAGAATCGCGTCGGCGTCGTCGAGCGTCAGACTCGCGCCGGAGCCGGCCGCCAGACGGACGCCCCCGGTCGACGCGGTTCCCGGCATGATGATGAGCAGGTTGCTGCCCACGCCGGCGATGAATCCCTCGATACTGCGCCTGGCCCCGGTTCCCACCGCCATCATCGTGATCACGGCCGCGACGCCGATGATGACGCCGAGCATCGTGAGGGCGCTCCGCGCCCGGTTGGCCCGGAGCGCCCGGAGCGCGGTGCGGGAAAGCTGCGCCGCGCCGATCCCGTGCGTCCGCATCGTCAGAAGGGGCTCCGGGTCGCGTTCTTTCGCGGCCGGGTCTCCGATACGATCACCTGTTGCCCGGGGCATACGTCGCCCGAGACGATCTCGACGAAGAGCCCGTCCGAAATTCCGCTGACGACGGGAACCGGTTCCGGCGCGCCGTCTTTCAGGATCCAGACCGAGGACGCCTTCTTCCCGTTCGCGCCG
>CALMZW010000353.1 GCA_937870605.1 uncultured Synergistaceae bacterium | reverse complement strand
GCAGGGGTGGCGTAGCTGCGGTACGAGACCTATCGCCTTCTGGCGTCGCTTCTGTACCCGGTCGCATATCCGTGGCTCGCGCGAAAATACGCTCTCGGTCTCGAAGAACGGCGCGGCTTTCTCTCCGAAGACACGAAACGCGTGATGGCCGGAGCGTCTCCCGTCTGGGTCCACGCCGTGTCCGTCGGCGAGGCGCAGACCTGTCGTCCGCTGTTGGCGGCGGCGAGGGATCGCGATCCCGATTGCAGAATCGCTCTTTCCACAACCACCCGGACCGGGGCCGACATCGCGGGACGGATGCTGACCGGACTGTACGACGCCCGTTTTTTCTTCCCGTGGGATATCCCGCACATCCTCAGCAGATTTCTTGACGGGCTTCGACCGAAGGCCTTCGCGACGATGGAAACGGAGATCTGGCCGAACCTCCTGTATGAACTCCACAGGCGCGGAATTCCGTCCTATCTCGTCAACGCGCGCCTGTCCGAGACGACCTTCGCGAAGATCATGAAACGCCCCGCTTTCTGGCGGCCGGTTTTCGGCTGGTTCCGCGCGATCCTCGCGCGCGGCGAGGGGGACGTGGAGCGCTTCCTCGCCGTCGGAGCGCCGGCCGATCGGATACGGATCATCGGCGACTGCAAGATCGATGCGCTTCTGGAGCGACGGCGGCTTTTCGACGAAACGGCAGCCCGGAGGATGGTCCCGGCCGGTCCCGGTCCGGTCTTTCTCGCCGGAAGCACGCATCGCGGAGAAGAGGCGATCGTGCTCGACGCCTTCGCGCGCCTGCGTCAGGACCATCCCGACGCGCGTCTCGTGATCGTTCCGAGACACCCGGAGCGCGGTGACGAGGTTCGGGTCCTTGCGTCGCCGTTCGGATCGGTTTCGCTCCTGTCGGAAGAACCGGACGCCTGGGATATTCTCGTCGTGGACCGGATCGGCGTTCTGTTCGACCTTTACGGCGCAGCGGACGCCGCGTTCATCGGCGGCAGTCTCGTCCCCAAGGGAGGGCAGAACCTCATGGAAGCGGCGGCTTTCGGCCTCCCGATCTGTCACGGCCCGGACATGGAGGATTTTCCCGAGGCCACGCGGCGACTGGGCGACCTCGGCGTAGCGGCCCAGGTCGCGGACGCGGCTTCGCTCGCCTCCCGCTGGAGGGAGAGCCTGTCCGACGCCGTGCGCGACGCTGCCCGGGAAGGGTGTCGGCGATACTTTCACGATCTCGAGGGCGCGTCCGAACGGGCGTGGAGTACAATACGTTCCGGCTTCGAAGGAGACCCGCGTTCATAACGCCTCCCCGAACGAAGCCGGAAGCGAATGTCAGAGAAGAGAGGGAATGCGATGACGAAAAACGGAGGAGTCAACGCCTCGTTGCTGCGGGAGTTTCATGAAAGTCTGGATCCGCGTTCGCGCGAAAGCCTCATGGCGGCGGCCGACGCGATCGTGGAGGTCAAGAAGCGGGGCGGCAACATCGCCGTCGTCACCGGAAGCGGCCCGAACATCCACGAAGGCGTCACGACGCTGATCGCCGAACTGATGGACAAGGGCATCGTGGACGGCGTCACGACGAGTTCCGCGGTGATCGGCCACGAAATGGCGGGATCGCTCGATGTCGTGAAGATGTGCGACGCAACCGAAGTCGGGATGGACGAGGCCTTCATGCCGCGCGGAAACGTCTTCGAGTTCACGCAGATGTCCGAATCCGACCTCGCGCGGATCCGCGAAGAGATGGTCCTCGACGACGCCCTGCTCGAAAGCGGCAAGACCGCGAAGGGACACTTCGTCCTCAAGGCGGCCGGGAACATGGCCTACCCGATGGGACTCCGCAACGAGACGATCGCCGAAGAGATCCTCTCCATCGCCCGGACGCTCGGTCTGCCCTTCGAAACGGTTGCGGGCTGGGGATGCGACCGCAGGACGATGCTCGGCGCCGGCGCGGAAAAGGGATTGCCGGTGCTCGTAACGATCCCCCAGATGATCGGCGGCGGCGCGATCGGCATCGCGATCGGCGAAAGCATCTCCGTCGGCGAACGGTCCCTCCGCGTGGCGCAGATGCTCGGGAAGGCGGATATCATCATCGAGTCGGCCGTGGCGCTGACGCAGGAAATTCACGACGGCCCCTTCGAGACCTATACCGGGCACGGGATCTGGTCGCACTGGAAGGGCATGGGGACGTACAGCCTGAAGGGCAAGACGCTGATCCGGATCGACCTCGACGAGAACCTCCGGAAGGCGCAGGACATCCAGAAGGAAAGCAAGCTGATCCAGGAGGCCATCGACAAGGGACTCCCGAAGACGAAAATCGCGAAAATCCCGTTCCGAATGGAAATGTCCGCATTCGCGCGGCACGAGGGCAGCATCCCGATCATCGGCGACATCGGCAAAATCTGGCCGCTCATCGCCGCGACGGCGGCCGAACGGCTCGGCGTTTCGCTCGGGTTCATGAGTTACTCGCAGGAGACGGACGAAGGGCGGAAGATGCGCGACTGGATCGTTGAGAACGTCGGAATCCTCGACCGCGCGAAAATCCGCGCGCGCGCGGGAGAATACGCCTCTCTGCGAACCCGGCCGGGAGAAGCGAGGTAGGTCATGCGCGTGGTCGGCGTCATTCCGTCGCGCTATGATTCGACGCGCTTGCCGGGCAAGCCGCTCGCCGACATCTGCGGAAAACCGATGATTCAGTACGTCTACGAGCGCGCGACCGGCTCGAAGCTCCTCGGGAACGTCATCGTCGCGACGGACGACGAGCGGATCGTCGAGGCCGTCCAGGGATTCGGCGGCGAGGCTGCGCTCACGTCGCCCGACCATCCGAACGGAACGAGCCGCGTGGCTGAGGTCGCCCGGAATATGGACACGGATATCGTCATCAACATCCAGGGGGACGAGCCGCTCATCGATTCCCGAATGATCGACGAGGTCGTGCACCTGCTCCTGTCCGATCCCGACGTCGTGACGGCGACGCTGTGTTCCCCTCTGGACGATCCTGCGATGATCAACGATCCGAACGTGGTCAAGGTCGTTCTGGACCGTCACGGCGACGCGCTCTATTTCAGCCGTTCCCCGATTCCGTACCGCAGGAACGAAGCGGAGGATTGCGCGTATTACGAACATATCGGCATCTACGGGTTCCGAAAGGAATTTCTTCTGCGATACGTCGAGCTTCCGGAAACGCCGCTCTCGAGACTGGAATCGCTGGAACAGCTCCGAATCCTGGAAAGCGGCTATCCCATCCGGGTGGGCGTGACGAAATACCCTCACGGCGGGCCGAACGTGAACACCCCCGAGGATCTTGAGAAGGTCCGGGAAATGGTGCGCCGGACCATCGGATGCGACGCGCCGGAGAATACGGCCGGGGGCGAAGCAGCGGCCGACGCGGTCGAAAAGTAAGGGGACGCCGGCGACGATGGTTCGACCTTCGCTCGTGGTGATTCTTTCCGACGGGATCCGGGGACATCTGCACCAGAGCCGCGGCGTGGCGCACTGGATCGCCGCGGCGACCGGAGCGGACGTCGTCGAGCGCGACGTCCCCCGCTTTTCGGGGATGAAGCGCTTCCTGCTGATGAAGGTCGCGGCGCGACAGCTCCGGCATGCGTCGAAGGACGAATCGATCCGATGGCTCGATCGTGCGGGAGCGGACGCCATGCTCGCGGATCTCCGGAACCTTGCGGCGGAGAAGATGGCCTCGCGGGCGCGCGCGGACGGCGACATTCTGGCGCTCTCGGCCGGAAGCTCCGCGGCGCCGTTCACGCTCGCCGTCGGACGCGCGCTCGGCGCGAAGACGTGCGTGATCATGACGCCGTCCGTTCTCGGGACGGATCCGTTTGACTTCGCGATCCTTCCCGAGCATGACGCCCCCGCCGGAGTTCGATCCGGTCGGACGCTCGCTACGCTCGCGACGCTCGGCGCTCCGAACGCGATCGTGCCCGAAAGGCTCGCGGAAGCCGCCGGTGAGCTGCTCCGGAGATTCCCTCAGGGGAATCCGGACGCGCCGGCCTGGGCAATCCTCGTCGGCGGCGACGACGCGAACTACGCGGTGACGCCGTCATGGGCATCGAAGGTTCTTGCGCCGATCATAGACCGTGCGCGAGACTCAGGGGCGGAAGTTTACCTGACGACATCGCGCCGGACGTCGCGGGAAACGGAAGACGCGATCACGAACATCGTTCGCGGGTGCGCCTTCGTCCGGATGGTCCTGCTCGCGTCGGCCGACGGGTACAATCCGGTCCCCGGGATGCTCGGGCGCTGCGACCGGATCTTCTGCACCGAGGACTCGGTCTCGATGGTTTCCGAAGCCGTCACGGCGGGGCGAAGGGTCGTCCTGCTCCGCGTCGGGCGGAAGAAGGGACTCCACATGATCCTTCAGCGCCTCGCGTTCCGCCTCGCCGCGCTCGGCATGCTTCCGCCGCGCTTCGTCTTCGGCGTTCCGAAGTTCGACGCGATGTTCGACCGCTTCCGCGAACGGGGGTATCTCGTGGAGCAGACGCCCTCTTCGATCCGTTCGGCGCAGGAACTTCCCGATGCTTCGGCGACAGTCTCAGGTTTCAACGAGGCGAAGCGTGCGGCCGAATGGATCCTGAATACGACTTCATGAAAATAGTTCACCTCCTGCCCGAAATGGACGAGGGGGGAGTGGAGCGACACGTCCTCTGGCTGTCGGACGCGCAGGCGAAGGCCGGGCATGATGTCCTGGTCGTTTCGGCCGGGGGGAAACTCGCGCAATCGTTGGAGCGTCGTCCCGGTGACGAGAATTTTCGCGGCCCGCGCTGTCTGACGCTCCCGGTCCATCGGAAGCATCCGTTCGTCGGGGCGAGCTGCGCGTTCCGACTCGCGGCGCTGGTCCGGCGTGAGGGGTGGGTCATCCTTCACGCGCACTCGCGCGTCCCCGCGTGGATCGCGTGGTGGACGAGCCGCCTTGCGGGCGTGCCGTGGGTCGTGACGTGCCACGCGCTCTATTCGAAGAACGCGGGGCTCTATCCGTACCGGAAGGCCGACGGAGCGATCTGCGTCTCGGGAACCGTCCGGGAATGGATGGAGCCCTTTCTGCCCGCGAACGCGACCGTCATTCCGAACGGACTTCCCGCGCCTGGGGCGCTGTGGACGCCGCACGCCACCGACGCGAGAGCTCTCCGGTTCTGTTTCATCGGGCGCCTGACGCGAATCAAGGGAATTGCCGACATAATCGACGCCTTCTGCGGGCTTGACGCGTCCGGGTGGAGCCTCGACGTCGTGGGCGACGGCCCGCTCCTTCCGGAGCTTGAGGATCGCGTCGAGCGTTCGGGGCTGAAAGACCGCATTCATTTCCACGGATACCGGGAGGACACGAAGACGTTCCTGCTTTCGTGCGACTGCTTCCTCTTTCCCTCCCGTTCGGAAGGCGCCGGCTTGACGCTCATGACGGCGCTCGCGATGGGCGTTCC
>CALMZW010000352.1 GCA_937870605.1 uncultured Synergistaceae bacterium | reverse complement strand
TCGAGAAACGTGAGTTTGGTCTTCAGATTCACATACTTCCACATGATTTCGTCGACCTGCTTCAGTTCATTTCGAAGATCGTCGACGTACAGAGACGTCAATGCCGGGTCATAAGCGAATCGTACGGACGGAGCGAGATCGCTCGTCTGTGGGAAAAACTGCAGATACCGGCATCCCATCAATGAGTGACGGACAGATGAGACTGATAGGCGCGGAGCATCCACGCGAAGAAGCTGAATCATGGAAGGCCCGTCATAAATCCGGACAAGCGCATAAAAAACGGAAAGGCGTTTCGTCTTTTCGGCGAACTCCTTTGCGATTTCACGGAAAATGCGTCTGTCTTCTTCTATGGTCCGAAGCAACGCGTCTCGTTTCTTCTCGAGAAGTTGTTTGCCGTACTGAACCGTTCCGCGGCGCTTTCTCACATCGAGAAGCTGTTCCCGGGTTGGTGGACGTTGCGCCGAATCCGTCATGAACGCGTTCCTTCCGACCTCCAGAATCTGGAAATATAATGCTCGGGCAGCCGATACAGTTCTTTTCGGGGCAACTCACGGAAGCACTCCCACGAAATGCGCTCCGACTCCGCCAACGACCTTCGCGTATCCCCCTGGTTGACGAACTTCCGTTCAAAGGCGTCTCCGAAACGAAGATAATCCTTTTCCGTATCGGTCAGGCCGTCGTCTCCGACAATCAGCCGCAGTTTTTCGAGTTCCTTCGCCTTCGCATACGATGCGTACAGCTGATCCGCCAGTGCTCTGTGGCTTTCAAAAGTACGTTTCCGGCCGATTCCCTTGTTCATGAGCCGGCTCAGACTCGGAAGAACATTGACAGGCGGATACCCGACCCTGTCGTGAATGCCGCGGTCGAGTACTATCTGCCCCTCTGTGATGTATCCGGACAAATCGACAACAGGGTGTGTCATGTCGTCATCCGGCATCGTGATGATCGGAATCTGCGTCACGCTGCCGACGCTTCCCCTGACGCAACCGGCTCTTTCGTAAATTTCGGAAAGATCCGAATACATGTATCCGGGATACCCCCGCCGCCCGGGAACCTCTTCACGTGCGGCTCCGATTTCGCGGAGGGATTCGCAGTAATGCAACATGTCCGTAAGAATGACAAGGACGTCATAGCCCTTGACGAAAGCGAAATATTCCGCAGCCGTGAGCGCCATTCGGGGAGTCAGCAATCTCTCGACCGCAGAGTCGCTGGCGAGGTTGACAAAAAAAACGCCGTTGTTGACGGCTCCCGTTTCGTTGAAAATATCCATGAAGAACTGCGCTTCGCGTCTCGTAATTCCCATCGCAGCGAAGACAACGAGAAAAGACGTTTCACGGCCGGGAATGGTAGCCTGTCGGACGATCTGCGCCGCCATGCGGTTCGCAGGTAAACCGGCCCCCGAGAAGACCGGGAGTTTTTGCCCGCGCACGAGCGTATTCATCATGTCGATCGTAGAAATTCCCGTTTCGATATATGCATTCGGACTTTCCCGCATGTAGGGATTGATCGGCATGCCGGTAACAGGAAGGATGTCCTCCACAAACGAAAGCGCTTCCCCGTCAAGAGACTCGCCCCTTCCGTTCATGACACGCCCGATCAAGCCGTTGCCGAGGGGCATGCGAACCACATCCCGCTCAAGCCACACCGTACAGTTTCCCGTATCGAGCCCCATCGTTCCGTCAAAAACCTGAACGGTAGTGATGTCCTTATCGATCTGGAGAACCTGTCCCAGCCTGCGCCCTTCGGGGGATTCAATAGTCACGAGTTCTCCGTAACCGGCGTCCGAAATACCGGATACGAACACAAGAGGGCCGGTCATACCTGTAATGGAACGGAATCCTTCTTTTGAGAGCGTCATTTCGGCATCACCGCCAGTCCGGACACGCGATTCATTTGATCGTTCAACCATCGCGACGCCTCGGCGCCAAAATCGGTTTCCGAAAATTCCCGAATTCGGAGAAGATCACCGAGAAAAGGAATTTCGGCGATTTCTTCAAAGACGACTCCGTCGAAGATTCGTTTTCGTACGACATCATCAAGTCTCTTCAAAATATCCAGTATCTCGAACTGTTTTCGTGTCGAACAGCTCGCGTCGGCATCGGAAAACGCGTTCTGCTGCAAATAGACAATGCGAATCAGTTCCGCCATAAGCAGAATCCACTTATCTTCCTCCGAAAGTCCGTCCCGCCCGACGAGCTGCACAAGTTCCACAAGCCTTCTGTCGTTATCGAGCATCGCGCGAAGGTATTGTTTCAATTCGTCTCGTCTGGGGCCTATCTCTTTCGAGAAGACGGGGTCAAGTATCTCTTCGTACAGCGAAAAGCTCTGCGACCAGTTGATGGCCGGAAAATGCCGCTGCTGCGCCAGTCGCTTGTCGAGCCCCCAGAACGCGCCGGAGAGGCGCAGGCTTGCCTGCGTAACCGGTTCCGAAAAATCTCCTCCGGCGGGAGACACCGCGTTAATAACCGTTACGGAACCCGAGCGATCCGGTTCCCCGAGTGCGCGGACGCGTCCTGCGCGTTCGTAATACTGCGCGAGGCGGGAACCAAGATACGCCGGATAGCCCTCTTCGCCGGGCATTTCCTCGAGCCTTCCGCCTATTTCGCGGAGCGCTTCGGCCCAGCGTGACGTAGAGTCCGCCATAATGGCGACGTTATATCCCATGTCCCGATAATATTCTGCAATCGTCATTCCGAGATATATGCTTGCTTCGCGCGCGGCCACGGGCATGTTCGAAGTGTTCGCAATCAAAACGAGTCGCTCCATAAGGGGCGCGTCATGCCACGGATCGCTGAGTTCGGGAAACTCTTCGAGAACTTCCGTCATTTCGTTCCCACGTTCGCCGCAGCCGATATAAACGATGATGTCAGCATCGCACCACTTGGCGAGAGACTGCTGCGTCACTGTTTTCCCGGTTCCGAATCCCCCGGGAAGAACGGCGGCGCCGCCGAGCGCAAGCGGGAAGAGCGTATCGAGAACCCTCTGGCCGGTTATGAGCGGACGGTCGAGCGGCAGTCTCTCCTGAACGGGTCTCGGGACGCGGACTCTCCATTTCTGCGAGAGCGCATACTCTTCGCCGTCCGACACGCGGCAAATGGTCCGATCAAGCGCGTACCGTCCCTCCGGCGCAATGTATTCCACGATGCCTCCGCGCGAAAAAGGCGGAACCATGATTCGATGCTCGACATGCGATCCTTCTCTGGAGCAGCCTATGAAGGAGCCCGGACGCAACGCATCTCCGACTCGGACCGAAGGAACGAACGGCATCTCCTGTACGTGAGACAACAACCCGGTATGGATTCCGCGACGGATGAATATGCCGTCTTCGCCAAGTTTTTTCAGCGGACGTCCTATTCCGTCAAGAACACTGCCGAGTATCCCCGGACCGAGGTCGACGGCAAGCAGTTCGCCGGTAAAAGCGCACCCTTCGCCGCTTCTGACGCCGTTCGTATCTTCATAGACCTGAATGTCGACCTGGTCTCTCCGGATCCGGATAACCTCCCCAAGAAGATGAGCGTTTCCGACATAGGCGATTTCGAACATTCTGACGGGAGCGTTTGATCGAACCGTGACTACGGGGCCGGAGATTCCGAGAATGATACCCTCTGTCATACGCGTCACCTCAAGACGTTTCCACGAAAAGATCCGGGAAAGGAATCCATACCGGTTTTTGCGAAATCGTAAGGCGTTTTCGCAACGTCCCCGGGATTGCCTTGAACCAACTATCCTCAACAATCACGAAAGCGCGCTCATTTTTTGAAATAGATTCCAGAATCCCGCCAAGGTCTGATGGAGACTCGCAGATAATGGGCTCGAATCCCTCGATCGCCCAGAGGTCAACGAACAACTGTCGCCCTAGCACAACCGGTCTCAAGGTTTCCATCGGTTATGCCGTCTTTTCCTGTTCATCGCGGATGATAAGCCGCTCATATATTTCGGCGCTCTTCATCCCGAAAGCCACACCTATTGCAATGATGTTCAAATTCTGCCATTCGACGAAAACACGCGCCGCATAGCCAAGAGCGACATGGATCCCCAAAAGGTCAAGCCGGTAAAGAGACATTTGCCACTCAAGCAGCAACGTGTTCATGCTTCTTTGAACGACTTCAGGTGAAGCCGCATCGCCGGCTATGGACGCGCGCCAGGGCGTTCCAGCAAGAAGATGGCGCAAGGATACGGCTTTTTCCAGCCGATGGACTTCAATGCCGGCTCCGGTCGTTTCAAGATACGGCGTCGTTAAACGAGTTCCCATAACGTTTCGGCGCAACCATATGGCGATATTCCATACATCAACGAACCGTCCGTAAAGCTCCGTGATGAGCCGCACGTTCTCTGTCTTCGCCCCTTTGAGTTCATTCATCGCCGAGCCGATAAAACCGCGTAGAAACAATCTCTCCGCACGCATGAGATCATTTGTTCGTGCAAGTTCAGAAAATGCGGATACGAGAATCGGGCTCATCATCGAAGTGTTCGAACGGCAATATTCAATACAGTCCGATATATCGGAACAGGTTTTCCATAAATTGGAAAAAAAAGAAGACGAAACAGCGCCGTACGCATGCCAATACGGTTCCGGCATTCCATTTTTGCCCGCATTTATTGACCTGAGAACCAATCTTCCGTTCAGCAGGTCCGCGCGCAACAAATAAACGGAAATCAAACGCGCTGCTTCTCCTTCTGCAAGTGATCGAAGAAGCGACAAACGCTCCGTTTCCGTTTCCGCAACGACAGCTTCTATTCTTTTCAAGGATGAATCCTGGGAAACCACGAGCTTCTTCTGAAACGCTCCGGAAAACGAACCGTGTTGCAGCAGGAATATTTCAAGATCGCGAATTGTTCCGTTTACAAGTTGAACATAATCCGCACGTTTCAAGAGGCTCGACGCTTTCGACCTGATTCGTGCGTTAAGATAATCGTAGTTCGCTGACAAATTCTGGGTATTCGGCGACAATTCGTCTGACCTCCCGGGATAGAGCCTTTATGACGTCCGGGTGCATTCGTTCCCATCTGGTCTTCAGCGTATTGTCGAAAACACGCGCACCATCGGGAGATTCAATCACGCATCCTCCCCATCGAGGAATACATTTTTCGCGGACTTCCTGGGACACGCTTCGATCGACAAGATATACGGAATCACCGGAATCGACATAGACAATAGCGTCTTTACCCATTGCCTCGACACCTTCAGCTATAAGAGAGCAAAGAATGTCTCCATATTTCTTCGTATCGATTTTTATATGTTGAATTTCTTCAAAAAACATTTTTTCAACAGAAGAAAACAATCGATTTGCTTCTTTCAGAAACTCACTTCGATAGCGACTCCGGACGCGTAACAAAGAACTCGCAAGAAGAGAGGCCTGTCGTGCTTCATGGTTCCTGTTCAATGCAGCGATTTCCTGTTCCACATCTATGCGTTTCCGCGAAAGCATCTCGGCTATGCGCTTTCCTGTCGCGTTTCGGAGCGACTCGATTTTTTGTTCGTGCTCTTTTACGAGAGACTCTTTAAAGGAATGAAGTTCCGGAATTCCTTCTCGATGCATGATTCATCAGGCGAATTGGAGAATAAGCATTATGGCGACAACGAAGCCCAGGATTACCATGGTTTCGGGAATCGCTTCAAGAATAATCATCGTTCCCGCGGTTTCGGGTTTTTCCGCAACCGTCCCGGCTCCGGCGCTACCAATCTTTGCCTGCGCATACGCGGTTGCGAGAGCGGGTAATCCGACGGCAAGCGCAGCGGCGATGGCTATTATTGCTTTTTCCATAAGGTCCTCCTCCTTCTGGCGAATGGCGCATAGTACTTCCCGTTTCCATCGTAAAATTTCCCCATAAACTCGACATAGTGCAAGCGGGCGGAATGAAGCCCCGATCCGGCAATGGCTAGTATAAAATTCAAAACATGTATGAGAAACGCAATGAGGATGCCGAGAATGGAAAGTCCTAGGATATCGACGAATTTTGAAGCAACCATGGCAAGAATCGCCGAAGAAAGACCTATTGCGGCTATCCTGACGTAACTGAGGATGTTGCCTATGGACCCGAGCCCTTCGATAAGGCCTCCGATTCCGCCTCCAGCGACAAGAAGAATGAGGCCGAGAAGAAGCAGCACGATCCCCGAAGGAAACAGAACGGTCGAAAAAGGCGCTTTCAGGCTTGCAAGCAGGGCAAATATCGCCAGTAAAATGAGGATGTTTCCGCCCTTCTCATTTCGCAAATGATTGTTCTTTTCGCGAAGACCCCGAACGAAACCGATGAAGAGTCCGATAAGAACGTGCGCCGCGCCAAGAGAAACAGAAAAGGCCATGACCGGAAGGACCGCATGGGAACGTTCGACCCATAAAGGTTCCATGTGGAAGAGCCTGTGTCCGATGTCGCCAAAAAACTCGCCGTATGCGATTCCCCAGAGAAAACTCCATGCCGCAACGCCGAAAAGAATCTTCCCGACATCTTTCTTGACCGGCGTCGATCCCTTTACCCACAAGAACGAGGAAATGACGAAAATCAACAACGCATATCCGATGTCGCCAACCATACATCCTGCAAAAAAAGGGAAAAAAAACGCGATGAACGAAGTCGGATCAAATGTATTATAGGTGGGAGGACGTAACAGCGATATGAAAAGCTGATACGGACGGGTTCCTGATGGATTAGAAAGAGCTGTCGGGACGTCTTGCCATTCATCGGAAGTGGGATATCTCCAATGAAGAAAGATCGAAGCACCGAAACGCTCTTTGAGAAACGCGGACGCATCTGCAAAAACATCAGCCGGAATCCAGCCTTCGAGCAGAAAGTATTCTTCAGTCGGATTCGATCGTTGTGCTACGACGTTTTCTTCAAGCTCCTCATCGATAAGAATGAACATCGACGCAAGTTTCGGTCCCCATTCAAGGGCCGTGCCGGCAAGATCTTCGTTTATTTTTTTGATTTCGTCGGGAATGCTCAGAAACATTGTATCGATACAATGAAGAATATCGATCGTATCTTTTTCGTCGCACTCAACCGGAGCCCGCCAGCGAATTCCGCCATTTCCCCGAAGCGTGCGTTCTGCAAGAGGTTGGAGGGCATGCGGAACGCATACGCACAAAAGGAGCTGGTTATCGCCAAAAGCATGTGTTACATGCGAATAGCTGCAACTACCCTCCCTCTCGCTTTTCAGCGAATCTTCGAGAGAAGTCATCACCTTCGACGCTTCCGTCTTATCGATCCACCACAAGGAAATATTCCTGTCCGCCTGGGCGGGGTCTTTAATAAACGAGCGGAAAGACCGGAGCATTTCACGACTGTTCTTGATTCTTCCGTAAAGATCCTGAAGCGTTTCCTTTCTTTTCGCGTACCCTGCAAGACGTTCGCGGAACTGATCGAGGCTTTTGTCGATTTCTTCAGTCAGTTGGTCGAGAGGTAACGACAACCGCTCTTTCGTCTTTCGGATGCTCTCTTCCGAAAGAGCCCCCCAGTCATCCCAGTGTAGAATTTCCAGCATTCCAAGGAGTTTTCCGCGGAGCATCCTGAGAGAATCCGTTTCTGTTACGGAATGTTGTGGAACAGCCGATTGCAGATCGAGATGAAGAACCCCAAAATCATGAAGGGTTTCGATGATCTCCCGTTTTCGTGATGCGGTCCCCCAAACGGCGAGACGCAGCATTTTCCGAATCATGAATGCTCTTCTTCCGGATGCGGATCCGACCGGATCGCCCGCGCCACAAAAGACCTTACGATATCATCGAAACTGCACCTCTCAAGACCCGAGCGAAACTCCGTCAGCGTATTTCGAAGGGAATCATCGGCTTCCGCGACGGCTCTGGCGATACTGCTCTCTCTTTTCGTCCATTCCGCACTGGCGAGGTCCAACGTTCGTGCCGCCATCGCCTCCATTTGGACGACAGCATCCTCTTCATCCTTGCGGGACTGGGCTTGCGCACGTTTGTACTCGAGATCCAGTTTGTCGCGTATACCGGCGAGTTCCGCTCCGATCGCATTCACTTCTGCGCCGGAAGCGATGCCTTTTTTCTTAACAGCGGCATTCATGATGCAGGGTATCCTCCATCAGATACTCGCAAAAAGATTCGCGGTCGATGATGCCGATTAGTTTCCCTTCATCCACGACCGGGATTCTCTTAATGCCCCTGCGCAGCATAATATCGGCGACGGTCATAAGCCCGGTATCGGGACCGACAAAAACAGGCTCTCTGTTCATAAACTCTTTTACGGGCGATTTTCCGATCGCCGCGAACTTCCGGACGAGATAACACTCGTCATCGCCATCGAGAAACGTGCTTTGTGCAAGAACCTCAAGGTACGTCGGAACCGCGGCTTTCAGGA
>CALMZW010000351.1 GCA_937870605.1 uncultured Synergistaceae bacterium | reverse complement strand
TGACTCCGTTACAGTATCCATAGCGGCGCTGCATATCGGAACCGCCATGGATATATCCGGCGTCAACTTCGAGGCGATCGACACCTCGGCCGGAATAACATCGCTGCAGGCCGGTTCCAGAAGGACATCGTCAAATGTGAATCCTTCGTATGAAACGAATCTGTCGCCCATATGCATCTTCCTTCCCAGTTCGCGTTATCAGTCCACAAAAAAAACAAATCAATCCAGGGATTCCTTTTGTGCTCGCAGACGTAAAAAGAGTGGAGAAAGTCTACGCCACTTTCGGAACATCATCAAGTGGTGAAAGGCGACACATTCCGTTCCGAAAATCTTTCTATTGTCGCCACGGCGGAACATTCCATGCACTGACCGTCGCCAACCGGACCTATTCCCTCACCTGATTTGACCTTGAGATTGACGGTTTTCTCATGTTCCGTCGACGAAAGGGTCCGTTCCAGACGTGTCAGGATTTCCTCAAGATACGGAGAAAGCCGGGGATATTGCGCCGAGAGCACGACATCGATCCAGCGTATGGACCATCCCTTTGACCGAACGATTGAAACAACGCGGCGCAGGAGATCCATGCTGTCTGCGTCCTTATACGAAGCGTCGGATGCAGGGAAGAGCATGCCGATGTCCGGTTCTCCGGCCGCTCCGAGGATAGCGTCGGACACCGCGTGCGCCACAACATCCGCGTCGGAATGACCGTAAAGCCCAAGGGGCGAAGGAATGTGAACGCCTCCGAGGATCAGTCTCCTCCCGGGTTGAAGGGGATGCACGTCAAATCCTATTCCCGTACGGCATTCCGTGACGTCGGTTATCTTCCGGGCGAGAACGAGATCCTCCGGATACGTAATTTTGAAGTTATTTCGTTCCCCCGCAATGAGGGAAAGAGGATGACCTCCGGCAACCCAGGCTTCAGCTTCATCGTTTCCGTGAAGGCCATACGCTTCGAGAGATTCCGCCAGCAGCGCACGTCCGAATCCCTGGGGCGTTTGCGCGGCGATGAGTGAATCCCTGTCGACGGGACGAACGGAATTTCCGTCTCTTCGCTTGAGAGCATCGGTAACATGGCAGACGGGAATTGCGCCGTTTGTTGCAGATGTCGCATCCGCAATCGCGACGAAGAGATCTTCCGATGCAAACGGACGAGCCGCATCGTGCACCAGCACAACGTCGCAGGAACAGGCCGAGACGCCGTTCAAAACCGAATTCGCTCGTTTCTCCCCTCCCGGAACAACCCGAAAGGGCATTCGCGAGCAATTCTTTGAAAAATGTTCCTCTTCACCGGGAGAAACAACAAGGATGCATTCCCCGACGATCCCTTTCGCATGGAGCGATTCCGCCTTTCGCACACTCCACTGCCACATGGGGCGGTTCCCGATCAGCTCAAGCTGCTTGGGGATTCCTCCCATTCGCTGTCCTTTTCCCGCCGCCACGATAACGAGGGAACAGGGGATCATGCACGAATCTCCCGTCGTATTCTTCCGAAGACCATTCTCCCGGCTGATGTCTGAAGCATGGATGTGACGACAACTTCCACACGGCGTCCGAGATAGTTCTCTCCGTCCTCGATAACAAGCATCGTGCCGTCGTCAAGATAGCCAACGCCCTGATGCGGTTCTTTCCCCTCACGAATAACGTCGATCACGATTGATTCGCCTGGGAGCAACATCGGTTTCAACGCGTTCGCGAGATCGTTGACGTTGAGAACACGAATCCCCTGTATCTGCGCGATCTTGTTCAGATTGTAGTCCGTGGTCAGAATCTGCGCATTGAGCTTCTGCGCCATTGCGGTAAGCCCGCTGTCAACGGATTCAACGCGCAGGTGCTTCAGCGAGAACTCGACGATCTCGACATGAATGCCGGGAATCTTCTGGAGTTCGTTGACCACGTCGAGACCTCGCCTTCCGCGGGTCCTCCTCGCCGGATCCGTGGAATCAGCGACGGCCTGAAGTTCCAGAAGAACAAAACGAGGCAAAACAAGGCTTCCTTCAAGAAACCCTGTCTTCGCCACGTCAAGAATGCGTCCGTCGATTATGACGCTTGTGTCCAGCAATTTTCTATTCAGCTGCAGGTCCTCGTCTTCCGCAGCGTCTCCCTCTGATATGCCTTCATTGTCGACTGCCGGTCCGCTGCCGCGGCGGAGAACTTTCTCCTTAAGCCCGATAATCGGCGCGAATACGCCCTTTATGTCGTTTTGGCGCTTCAACACGATTCGCGCGCCAACATACGCGAGCGTCACATTCAAGAACACAGCGATATAACTGCCGAACGGCAAATTGGAAAAGGGCAACGCCAGCAGGTTCGCGATCAACAATCCGACGATCATACCCAAGGTCGCCGAAGTAATGTCCTGCCATTTGAAATTTTTCAGGTGGTTTTCAAATAAAGCCCCGAGCGCTGCCAGAGATCTCGTAAAAAGTGGAGCAAAAATAAAACCGATTCCTCCAAAAAAGACGATGCAACACAAAGAAAAAAAGACCTGCTTCGGAATCCATGAAGGTATCGTGTTTCTCGCCCAGAGAACCCATTCATGCGGTATCTCCGGTATCACGATCTGTGCGATCTGGAACCCCGCCATGCCTCCGAGCAGAACGAGGAGGCCTCTGAAAAGAGTGCGAATCACAGGTCCGAAACCCTCCGACATTATTTCACCTCTTTTCGCTCATACTTCCCCTCCGTATTTCGACTCGTGCATCCAGAGCCGCATGAAGAGTAACGCGATCGGCGAATTCGATGCTTCCTCCGATCGGAAGCCCACATGCCAGCTTGGTAATACGGACTTCGTCGAATCCATCAAGTGCGTCCATAATCGCGTGGTAGGTCAACTCCCCCTCAATGCGGGGATTCGTGGCGACGATCACCTCCCTGACATTCAGATCTCTCAGATGTTTCTGCAGAAAAGAAAGCGCTTTTTCGGAAAGGTCGTCTCCCGTCAAAGGGGAAACGCGTTCGCCGAGAACGTGATATACTCCGCCGAAGACGCCTGTGCCTTCAATGTTCACGAGGTCTTCGACGGTTTCGACCACCAGAACCGACGTCCGGTCGCGCATAGGATCGGAACAAATCGGGCACGGATCGGTATCGGTTATGGTACCACAGAGTGAACACTGACGAATATTTCGTTTAGCATCGTTGAGCGCTTCGATAAAATCAGAAGCAAAGGTCTGCGGTTGTTGTATGAAAAAAAAGGCCATTCTCCGGGCGCTTTTCTCGCCGATTCCCGGAAGTCTTTTCAGTAGAGCGACAAGACGGTCGAATGCGCCCGGAGTCATCTATCTCCCGGCCTCTTCTACATCATTCCGAGGGAAGCAAGTCCGCCGGTTACGCTGTTCATGCGTTCCTGAGCCAGTTCACGACTCTTTCGGACTGCGTCCGTAACAGCCGCAAGGACAAGATCTTCGAGCATTTCGACATCAGCGGGATCGACCACTTCTTTTTCTATGGAAAGCGACACAATATCTCCGTGCCCGTTGGCGGTCACAGTGACCATTCCGCCTCCAGCCTGCCCCGTAACGGTTTCTTTGGCAAGCGCCTCCTGAACCTGCGCCATTTTGGATTGCATCTGCTGCGCCTGTTTCATTATCTTATCGAGCTTCATGGATTATCCCCCTCAAATAGTGGCAAATCATTTAGTGATGATACGCCGTTCCGGCAAGAATCGAAAACGCGCGATAGAGCTGTTCCATAAGAAGCAGAACACAGAGATCGTGCGGAAATGTCATCCGGGAAAGCGCCAGTTTTTTTGCAGCCCTTTCGTGAAGGCCGGCGGAAACGCCGAACGGTCCGCCGATTACGAAGACGAGGCGCCCGGGACACGTTCCGATTTCATTCTGAATCCAGCTTGCGAATTCGGTGCTCTTGAAGTGTTCACCGTTCTCGTCAAGAAGAACACACCTGTCGCGGTCGCGGAAGAACTTCTCAAGCAATTGCCCTTCTCTTTCAAGAACGACGTCTTTCCGCGTCTCGCCGCGAACTTCGGGAACGCTCTCCCATGCGACTTTATGATTCGGACTCATTCGCGACATATATGCCGCAATCATTCGTTCCAAAAAGGGATCCCGTATCTTTCCGACCGAGAGAACGGTAACCTTCATTATAGAACGAGGCTTTTCTTTTTGGACGCAAGTCTTTTCACCGCAAACCGTTCCTGGCGTTCCCGCTCCGAGAGTATCGACCGTATGCGCGTTTCGTCCGCCGCAAGCTCCGGGAGAAGAACGTACTGTAAGGTGTTGATTTTCATAAGGGTTTTTCGAAGCTCCTTTTCGAGAAACGTGAGTTTTGTCTTCAAAT
>CALMZW010000350.1 GCA_937870605.1 uncultured Synergistaceae bacterium | reverse complement strand
AGTATTATCACAGGTCAGATCCATTATTGGATTTCCCTCGAACACGGCGGACACTCCGGACTCAGAAAGCTGCTTCGCCGTCTCCCTGTCCCGGGTCCAGGTCTTCCGGCTTCTGTGCTTGAGGAGAAAGCGTTCGACGCGCCAGTGTCCGCTCAAATACACCGTTTTTGCGGTCGCCACGAACAACGGAATCTGCCCCTGCCCCCAGAGGGTGTGCATCAGAAGATACACGTCCCCGACGCACAGGGGCGTCCGGATGGATCCCCGAAGGGCGCGCCACGCTTCCATCTGCGAGCCGATATTCCGGAAGAGTCCGGCCCGGATGTCCTTCCAGAGGTCCAGAAGGCTGTACTTCACGACGCCCCCCGTCGGCGACTCCGCGGGAACGGAGTCGATCCGGATTCCGCGCTGCGAATAGAGTTCTCCCTTTCCGACGATGGGAAAGGCGCCGACATCGGCCTCGGGGTACCGCGCCGCGAGCTTCTCCGCCAGGAGCGCCCCCATCGAGTCTTCCCCGTACCCGTTGGAACAGACCGTGATCCTCGGCCGGAGCCGTCGGGCAAGAAGGGCCCGGAACCGTGGTTCGTCATCGACGCGCGCGGATATGAACGGAACGAGAAACGGAACCCCCGGACGATATTCGCCGGGCAAATTGTAGATATCCTTCTCCGTGCAGAGAATGACGTCCGCCTTCGTGGCCCGGAAGACCTCCTCGACGCGCTGCATATCCTCCACCCTGTAGCGGTGATGGTCCTTGAAGACCAGATCGCGGAGCCGTCCGACGCCCGCGTCGGTGAGAAGCCGGTGAAAGCTCGACGGATTCCCTATCGCGCAGAAGCTGACGCCCCGCGTTCCCTGTCCGGGCGTGACCGAACCCCGCCAGTCGCCGTGCCACTCGCGCCATTCGCTGACGACGATCCGCGAGGTGAAGAGACGCTCTGCCGGAACGAGGCGCACGATGTCTTCCCGTATTTTCGCGAGACGCTCCGGAGGGATCTGGTCCACCTTGGTGATGACCACGGCGTGCGCCCGCGCGATCGATTCGACCGGCTCGCGCAGGATGCCCGCCGGAACCACGTTGCCGTTTCCGAACGGACAGCAGGCGTCGACGAGAACGATATCGACATCCCGCCCGAGCCGTCTGTGCTGGAAGGCGTCATCCGCCACGACGACCTCGACGCCCATGTCGTGGAGCAGCTCCACGTCCCGGAGACGGTTTTTCGACACGGCGACGGGAATGTCCGGAAGACGGGAGGCGAGAAGGAGCGGTTCGTCGCCCACGACATCGCGGCTCCCCTGGTTCCCCAGAATGACGACGGGGCTGTCCGTCCGTCCGCCGTATCCCCGGCTGACGATCCCGACCCGCAATCCCGATCCGGCGAACAGTCGGGCCAGCATCTCCACGAAGGGGGTCTTGTTCGTCCCTCCAAGCGTGACGTTTCCCACGCTGATGACCGGAAGCGACGGTTCGCTGACCGAAAGGACCCCGTGGTCGAAGAAGAAATTCCGCAGCCGCGCCGTGAGCCGGGCGATGCAGCCGAAGGGCCGGAACAGCGCGAAAAGGCTGTGAACATTCTCCCCGCGGGCATACGCGAGATAGCTCGCCAGAATCGAATGAAAGTGCGCGGGCGAAAGCGGCGGAAGCCGTTCCGTGTCTTTACCCGACATGGCCGGACTGGATGGAACACAGGTGGGAGTAGTACCCCCCGAGGCGGAGAAGATCCTCGTGGCTTCCCTCTTCCGCGATGCGCCCGTCCCGGATGACAAGAATCCTGTCGGCGTCGCGGACGGTTGACAGCCGGTGGGCGATGATGAAGGACGTCCTGCCTTCCATGGCGTTTCGCATCGCCTGCTGGATGCGCTGCTCCACCTCGAGATCCAGCGAAGAGGTTGCTTCGTCGAGGATGAGTATCTTCGGATCGCGGACGATCGCGCGCGCGATCGCGACCCGCTGCCGTTCTCCCCCCGAAAGGGTGACGCCGCGTTCTCCGATTTCGGTATCGTAGCCTTTCGGCAGGCGCTCGATGAAGTCGTCGATCCCGGCGATCGTCGCGGCGCGGCGGATTCGGTCATCCGAGGCGTCCGGGACGCCGTAGGAGATGTTGAAGCGGAACGATCCCTTCATGAGAAGGGGGTCTTGGGGAACGATTCCTATCTGCCGGCGCAGCATGGCGAGGTCCATTCTGCGGACGTCCACGCCGTCAACGAGCACGCGCCCGGAATCGGGATCGTAAAATCTCGGGATGAGGTCGACGAGCGTGGACTTTCCCGCGCCCGTATGGCCGACGATCGCGATCTTCTCGCCGGGTTCGGCGGCAAGGCTGACCCCCCTGAGAATCGCGCTGTTCGCGTTATATGAAAAAGACACGTCTTCGAGAACCACGCGTCCCCGTATCGCGGGAAGAACGACCGCGTCTTTCGGAGATTCGATATCGAGCGGCGTATCGAGGACGTCGAAGATCCGTTCGAGCGACGCCTTGCCGAACTGGATGGAGCTCAGAACTCCCGTGAATACGCGGATGGGCTGCACCAGAAAACCGAGGTACCCCAGAAAGGCCACGAGTTCTCCGGGCGTCAGCTCGCCGCTGATGACGTCCCTCCCGCCAAGCCAGAGGATCAGCGCGAGCGCGATGATCAGCAGCACCTCGATGATTCCCGTGAGGGCCGCCTGAACCTGGACGCCGTGCAGCAGCGCGTGGAAGTTCGAGACGTTGCGCTCGCGGAAGCGTTCGAGTTCCAGATCCTCCGTTGCGAACGAGCGCACGATCCGTATCGCCGAGAAGGCTTCCTGGACGATGGACGACACCAGCGCAATCTGTTCCTGGATCTCGTGCCCGACCTTCCGGAGCTTCTCGCCGGCCCGGTCCAGGATGAAGACGCAGACCGGAAGGACCGCGAAGGTGAGAATCGTCAGCCGCCAGTTGATGTAGACCAGAAAACCGAGCATTCCGAGAAAGGTCGTCCCCTGAACGACGAGATTGACGACGACCGACGTGACCAGAGACTGCAAGACGGTGACGTCGTTCGTCACGCGGGACATGAGTTCCCCGACCCTCGTTCCGTAGAGGTATCGGAGGGACATCCGCTGCATGTGGTCGTAGAGCCGGATCCTGAGTTCCATGACGATCCGCTGGCCGACCCAGTTCATGAGGTACTGGTGCCCGTACGAGGCAAGCGCCTTCCCGAGGAAAAGAAGCACGATGGCGACGGGAAGAATGTTGAGCATGGTCATGTTCCGGGCGATCAGGACGTCGTCGACGACGTTCTTGATCAGCCAGGGGGGGATCACCGTACAGGCGGAGGCGACGAGCATGCATGCGATCGCGGCCAGAAATCGTCCGGCGTAGGGCCGGAGCGAACGGATCAGGCGCAGGTAGGGGTGATTCCGGTCGATCATCGTTCCTCCATCAACCTTTCAATGCAGTCCGCCAGCGATTCCGAAGCCCGATTCCCTCCGAGCGCCGAAAGTCGCGCAAGTTCGGAACGAATCGCGTTCCGCCGTTCCGGTTCCCGGATCAGGGAACGCAGGGCGTCTGCGACATCCTCCGGGGTTACGTCCCCGATCATTTCCCGCACGACGTCCCTGCCCGCGACGCGGTTCGGCCAGGAGAAAAAGGACGCGGCGCGCTTTTTCTTCAGGAGCGACCACTTCACGAGACGCTCGCCTCCCGGAAGAAACCGCAGGACGTTCAGGACCCCCGATACGGGAATGTGGGGAATGAACGAAAACGGCGCGACGACGAGGAACGGAACGCGACGGTGCATGAGTTCCAGCGTATTCGTTCCGGGTTGCGTCACGGCGAGATCCGCCCAATCCATGGCTTCGGCCGAAGGCGCATCGGTCGGCTCGAGCCCCGCATCGTTCCAGCGCGCATACTCTTCCCGTTCCGCGAACGGGAAGAGGAGCGTGCGAACCGCGACATCCGGAAATTCCTTTCGAACGTCGCGGAACACGTCCTTCACGAAGGGAAGCGAGGCGTCGCGGATCCCCTTCCTGCTTCCGGGAAAGACGATGATCCGCATTTCCGCATCGCGTTTCCCGCAGTCCGTCCGCTCCGCCGCATCCCGCATCCCGACCGCGTCGCGCACGAGATCGCCCGTCAGGAAGACACGGGGATGCCGCTTTCGCAGTTTCTCCGCCATGTACGGAAATGCGGTCGCCACCATGTCGCACCATTTCATCCCGCTCTTGGGACCGTATGCGTAACACAGGAAGCGAACTCCGTGGCGCCGCGAAAGAAAACGTCCGAAGAGAAGATCGCCGCCTAACTGTACCACGACATCGGCCGGACGACGGGACATTTCGCGCAGCGTCGCGGGAAACGGAAGGGGGCCGATCACCGCGTCAACACTCATGGACCCGGCGATCGCACGTTCCCGGCCGCTCGCGTACTGACACGGAAGGATCCACAGGGTCACGGAATGACCGCGACGCGCCAGCTCCGCCGCAAGCGGGCGGGCCCATCCCTGAAGCTCCCCGGGACCGTTCGTGAGCAAGGCGATCCTCATCCCGCCCGCCTCGCACAGAGTTCCATGACGGACGTCGCCCAGAGCACCGCGCCCCCCGGCTGTCCCATGAGGGTCTTCGTTCGCGCGACGGCTTCGTCCGTGCGCGAACGAAGCGCGGGATCGGTGATGTATCCGCGCAGGCTTTCCTGTACAGCGGCGGGGGTGGCGCGATGTTGCAGGTATTCCGGGTAGATCCGTTCCCCCGCGAGGATATTCGGGAGCGAGACAAAGGGCGTTCGCACGAGCAAACGGTACAGCACCGCAGAAAACCAGGAGATTCGGTAGACGACTGTCATGAATTTTCCGAGCAGCAGCGCTTCGACGGCGGCCGTACCGCTCGCTCCGACGACCGCGCGACAGACGGCCATAAGATCCCTGCCTTCCCCGTCGAACGCCTCGATATCCCCGGCCCTTGCCCGGATCCGTTCTTTCCAGACTTCGGACAATCCGGGCGCGATCGAAAGCATCGGACGCACCCCCCAGGACCGGCTTTCCTCCGCTACGGCCAGAAGAAGCGGCAGAAGGCGGCGCACTTCGCTTCCGCGGCTTCCGGGAAGGAAGGCGACCGGGATTCCTTTCGATTCGTCGGCGACGGCGCGGAGAAGGCCTTCGGGGGGAACGTAGTTCTTCATCTCGTCCACGAGGGGGTGTCCCGCCCACGCGCTCCGGACGCCGTGCGACAGCAGAAATTCATGCTCGAACGCAAAGAGCGGAAGGCAGAGGTCCACGCGGGCAGCAAGCGCTTTCACGCGGCCCCGTCGCCAGGCCCATACGGTCGGAGGCGCGATGTACGCGACGGGAACCGTATTGCCTCTCCGCC
>CALMZW010000349.1 GCA_937870605.1 uncultured Synergistaceae bacterium | reverse complement strand
GGTGATCGGGATCCTGAAAGGCGCGGTAGTGTTTCTGTCGGACCTTGTCCGCTGCATTGACAGGGATGTTGGGGTGACGCTCGATTTCATGGCGGTTTCCTCTTATGGCGATTCGACGAACACGAGCGGCATCGTACGCATTATCAAGGACCTGGATTGCAGTATTCGCGGAAAGCATGTCCTGATCGTGGAGGATATTGTTGACACGGGACTGACTCTATCATATCTTGTCAAAATGATGCTCGAGAGAGAACCGGAGAGTGTCCGTGTGTGCGCGCTTCTGGACAAAGTCGATCGTCGCAAGGTCGAAGTAGCGGTTCAATACACCGGATTCGTCATTCCGGATTATTTTGTAGTCGGCTATGGGTTGGACTATTCGGGGCGATGGCGAAACCTTCCCTCAGTCCATGTCGTAGTTCCTGAAAGGGGAGACGAAGCGTAATTGGGACGTCTTATGAAGAACCTGGGTCTCTACCTGATTCTGATTGTGCTTGTGGTCAGTCTCGTCAACGTGTTTTTGGCTCCTCCGCAAGGTTCGCAACAATCCCTGGAGGTGTCGTACAGTGCGTTGCTTCAGGGCGTCGCCGATGGGAGCGTCACATCGGTCGTCATCCGCGAGAACTCGATTAAAGGCAGATACAGAGACGGCCGGGAGTTTATTTCGTATGTCGCGGAACCCGGATCGCTCGCGAAAGAGATCTCCGAAAAGGGAGTCAGCGTGGAAATCGAACCGCCGCAAAAAACTCCGTGGTGGGCCGGCATGTTGTCCTCACTCTTTCCTACGCTTCTTCTCATTGGCGTATGGGTCTTCTTTCTGTACAACATGCAGGGCGGCGGCGGGAAAGTGATGAACTTCGCCAAAAGCAAGGCAAAGATGTTTCTCGATAATCGTCCGAAGGTCACGTTCATGGACGTTGCAGGGTGTGACGAGTCGAAACAGGAGCTTCGTGAAGTCATCGAATACCTGAAAGATCCTTCGAAGTTCACTGCGTTAGGGGCGAAGGTGCCGCGGGGAATCCTTCTTCTCGGCCCTCCGGGCACCGGAAAGACGCTTTTGGCCCGGGCCTCGGCAGGCGAGGCGGATGTACCTTTCTTCAGCGTCAGCGGTTCGGATTTCGTCGAAATGTTTGTCGGAGTCGGCGCTGCGCGCGTTCGGGACCTTTTCGAGCAGGCGCGGAAATATCAGCCCTGTATCATATTCATCGACGAAATGGACGCGGTCGGCCGTCAGAGAGGCGCCGGGCTCGGCGGAGGCCATGACGAGCGGGAGCAGACTCTGAACCAGCTTCTTGTCGAACTGGATGGATTCGACGAGCAGACCGGGATTATCCTTATTGCGGCCACAAACAGGCCGGACATTCTGGATCCGGCATTGCTCCGGCCCGGACGTTTCGACCGGCATATTGTCGTTGATCGCCCCGATGTCAAAGGCCGCGAGGCGATCCTGAAAGTCCACTCCGAGGGAAAGAAACTCGCCCCCGACGTCGATCTCGGCGTGATCGCCCGAAGAACGCCGGGATTCGTCGGAGCCGACCTGGCCAACCTTGTGAACGAAGCGGCCATACTGGCCGCGCGCGGGGGAAGGAACGATGTCGGAATGAGCGAGTTCGAGGAAGGGATCGATCGCGTCATAGCGGGACCGGAGCGCCGGAGCCGGATCGTCGGAGAACGAGAAAAACGAATCATTGCGTACCATGAGACAGGGCATGCGCTTGTTGCGAAATTCATCCCATCGAGCGATCCTGTGCATAAGATCTCCATCATTCCGAGAGGGCATATGGCGCTTGGGTTTACGTTGCAACTGCCTACCGAGGATCGGTTCCTCATGTCCCGTTCCGAAATGATCGACCGGATTTGCGGGCTTTTGGGCGGTCGCGTTGCCGAGGAGATTAAATTCGGAGACGTCACGACGGGCGCGGGGAACGACCTTGAGAGAGCGACGCAGATCGCCCGTCAGATGGTTACGGAATTCGGCATGAGCGAGAAACTGGGCCTTGTGAAGCTTGGACATAAACACCAGGAGGTATTTCTGGGGCGGGATATCGGCGAAGACAGAAATTATAGCGATTTCGTCGCGCATGAGATAGACGTGGAAATCAAAAAAATAATAGACGAGTGCTATTACAAGGTGCGGAATATCCTTGTCGATAATCTCTCGAATATGGACAGGGTCGCCGAAGCTCTTCTTGAGAGGGAAAACATCGAAGGCAAGGAGCTTGACGAACTCCTTCGCCTGAACGGCGAACAGGGATCCGGTCCTGAAGAAGACAGTCCTGAAACGTCCGAATCGACTCTCGAAAAAGAACCGACTGCACCCCAACCGCTATAGAAAACAGGGTAGAAACTGAATACGAATACGAGCAATTCGGGAGTGCGCCGTCTCTTTGCGTGCTCCCGTTGTTCTTTCTTCGGGAATCGATACGATTCAATTTTTCGTGAAGGAGGATACCGGATGAAATACATTCAATCTCCTTTCCAGAATGAAACATTCCGGCTGAATTCTCCGTGGCCGCCTTCCGGAGACCAGCCGCAGGCTATCGAAAAGCTGACCTCAGGGATTATGAGAGGAGACAGATACCAGACGCTTCTCGGAGTTACGGGGAGCGGGAAAACGTATACTGTCGCCAATGTGATTTCAAGGGTTCAGAAACCCACGCTTGTGTTGGCGCACAACAAGACCCTGGCCGCGCAGCTGTACAGCGAGTTCAAATCGTTTTTCCCGGATAACGCGGTCCGCTATTTCGTGAGCTATTATGATTACTATCAGCCGGAGGCGTACCTTCCATCAACCGATACCTTTATCGAGAAGGACGCATCCATCAACGAGCGGATAGAAAAGCTGCGCCTGGACGCAACGAAATCGCTCATTGAACGAAGGGATGTCATCGTTGTCGCAAGCGTCTCCTGTATCTATGGTTTGGGAAAACGCGAAAATTACGAGGAGGCGATCCTTCCGTTTTCGGTCGATGAGGAATGGGACGTACGGTCATTTCTTGAGCGACTCGTCGACAACTATTATGACCGGAACGATATTTCGCTTGAGCCGGGGACCTTTCGCGCACGTGGCGATATCGTGGAAATATACCCGTCTACCGGGGAATACGCAATTCGTGTAGCTTTTGACGGAGATCGAATCGAAAGGATAGACGAATTCGATCCCGTGTCGGGGCGTTCACAGAGGACGCTTCCATACGCGTCGGTTTTCCCGGCGCAACACTATGTCACGAACAGAAACGCCGTTGAAAACGCCCTTCCTCAGATTGAAGAAGAGATGAAGCAGCAGGAATCGATGTTTCTTTCCCGGGGAAAGTACCTTGAAGCACAGAGAATAACGATGCGGACACGGTACGATATGGAGATGCTTTCCGAGGTCGGATATTGTTCCGGCATCGAGAACTATTCCCGGTACCTTGACGGCCGTTCCGCCGGGGAACCTCCCGGGACGCTCGTCGATTTTTTCCCGGAAGATTTTTTAATGGTTGTCGACGAATCGCATATTACGCTCCCGCAGGTGCGGGGCATGTTCAACGGCGACAGGGCCCGAAAAGAAGTCCTTGTCGAAAACGGCTTCCGACTTCCGTCGTGTCTCGATAATCGTCCTCTGAACTGGCAGGAATTTCTGAAACATATGAAACAGACCCTCTTTATCTCGGCCACTCCGGGAGATTGGGAAAACGACGTCTCGACGCAGATTGTCGAACAGATCATTCGTCCGACAGGGGTTCCCGATCCGGAAGTATTTCTTCTTCCCGCAAAAGGGCAGATCGATGATCTGGTTGAACGTCTGCGGGTCATTGAGGAGAAGAAAGAACGGGCTTTGGTGACGACGCTGACGAAGAGATCCGCCGAGGACGTGGCCGAATACCTTCAGGAACTTCGGATAAAGGTTCGGTACATACACTCCGAGTTCAACACGTTCGAACGCGCGGAGCTCATTCGGGATCTTCGAGCCGGCGTCATAACCGTCCTTGTCGGAGTGAATCTTCTCAGAGAGGGAATGGATTTGCCCGAGGTTTCGCTCGTCGCCATATTGGACGCCGACAGGGAAGGATTTCTACGCTCGCACCGTTCTCTTGTTCAGATGATGGGAAGGGCGGCCAGGAATACGCAGGGAATAGTGATTCTCTATGCGGACGCCGAAACGGAGAGCATTCGATCGGCCATGGAAGAGACGGGGCGACGACGAAAGAAACAGGAAGAGTACAACGACCTTCACGGAATTACGCCCGAAACGATACGAAAAGAAGTCATCTCTCTGCTCCCCGAAGAATTCCAGGAAAAAGGAAGGGTGGCGCAGCCGGATTCGAGAGATGCCTTCGTGACTGTGGGAGATCTGGAGAAACTCATGTGGCAGGCGGTTGAAAAGCTGGATTTTGAACGCGCAGCCGAATTGCGGGATGCGATCATGGCCCGAAAAGGGGGAGCAAGAAAGAGTGACGGATTGGATTCGAATTCGGGGAGCACGGGAGCACAACCTCAAAAACGTCGACGTCGATATTCCAAGAAATAAACTTGTCGTCATCACGGGCCCTTCGGGTTCGGGGAAATCTTCACTGGCGTTCGATACCCTCTATGCGGAAGGACAACGCCGTTATGTGGAATCTCTCTCCGTATACGCCCGGCAGTTTCTCGGCGTTCAGGGGAAACCCGATGTCGATGATATTTCCGGCCTCTCGCCGGCGATATCGATCGAGCAGAAAGGGGCGTCGCATAACCCTCGTTCGACGGTTGGAACGGTAACGGAGACATACGACTACCTTCGGCTTATCTTCGGCCGGATTGGGATCCCGTACTGTCCCAATTGCGGGAAACCCGTCATACGGTACTCTCTTGACGAGATCGTGGAGAGCATATTCAGGGATCTCGAAGGAAAGAAGATCGAAATCCTTGCGCCCCTTGTGAGGGGGAAAAAGGGAGAGTTCCGGAATCTCCTGATACAGACGAGAGAAAAGGGGTTTCTCCGTGTCCGTGTCGACGGGAAGATTCTCTGGCTGGAGGAAGAGATTCCGCTTGAAAAGAACCGACGGCATACGATCGAGGTCGTTGTCGACCGGGTGCTTGCCATTCGGGAAAGGCGCGGAAGGATTTCGGAAGCTGTCGAGAACGCGCTTTCCCTCAGTGACGGCATCGTGATGATCCTTTCGGAGGACGGTTCCGAAAAAACGGCGTCTTCCAATTTCACCTGCGCCGATTGCGGAATCGCAATGCCGGATGTCGAGCCGCGCCTTTTCTCTTTCAACAATCCGTACGGCGCCTGCAAAGAGTGCAGCGGGCTCGGAAGCCACGAGTTTTTTTCGGAAGAGCTCTCGATCGACAGTGATCGATCGATCCCGGAAGGCGCCCTTCTGCCGTGGAAGAAGAAGCACTACATGCTTTCCAAACTCCAGCAATACCTTGAGAAATATTCCTGGGACGTATCGTGTCCCTTTTCGAAACTTCCGGATGATGTCAGGAGTTTCGTTATCAACGGCACAGACGAGCGCCTTCCCATGCTCTTCAAGGACGGCGCGGATTCAAAGGTCTATATGGGGCGATATGAGGGACTCCTTCCGTGGCTCGAGAACCGCTGGAAGGACACGGAATCCGAGAATGTGAAAG
>CALMZW010000348.1 GCA_937870605.1 uncultured Synergistaceae bacterium | reverse complement strand
GACAACGAACACAACATAGGACTCGGCGTTCGCATCAACGAGCATATTTCGATCGAACTGCACTATGACGAACGCGATGCCGACTCGATGAGTCTTCGGCTTATCGGCAACCTCTGAACGGCGTTTCGGTTGCTGCGACGTGATTGCGTCATATCATTACAGCGTTGAAGGAGGGTGCGCATGGACCTGTCGAAAAAAATCTCTCTTGCCGATATAGCCCGAAACATAGGTGGACGCGTAATCGGGGATTCGGGACGAATGGTCGGGAGACTGGTTCTTCCGAAGGATGCCGACGGGGGGAGCATCTGTATCCTTTGGGATGTCAGAATCGCGGAGACGTTGTCGGAATACGCGCTCGTTATAGCTCCATCCGCGCTTTTCCGGACGGGACGCGAGCGCATCGTTCTCGAAAACGCAAAATCGGCCCTTCCGGACATTCTGCGTTTCTTCGCCGCTTTTCTCGTTCGGGACGATGACCGCCGGGGAATCCATCCGACGGCGGCCGTATCGCCGAACGCGTCCGTGCATCGGGATTCATGGATCGGACCGTTCTGCAGCATCGACGACGATACCGTGATCGAGGCCGGGGTCCGTCTTCTTTCGCACGTCTCCGTCGGACGGGGATGTCGCGTTGCGGGCGGAACGGTTATCGAGCCGCACGTCACAGTCATGGATCGCTGCTCGATTGGGCGGAATGTCCTGATCCACGGCGGAACGGTCATCGGCGCCGACGGGTTCGGCTTTCAGCCCGCTCCGGAAGGACACGCGAAAATACCCCAGCTCGGCGGCGTCGAAATCGGAGCGTTTGTCGAGATCGGCGCATGCACCACGATCGACCGCGGAACGATAGGCGATACGACGATAGGGGACGGGACGAAGATCGATGATCATGTCCACATCGCGCATAACGTCGAAATCGGAAAGCATTGCATCATCGTCGGAATGGCGGGGATAGCGGGCAGCGTCGTGATCGAAGACGGCGTCGTGCTCGCCGCGCGAAGCGGCATCAAGGACCATGTCCGCATCGGCAGGGGCGCGCAGATCGCCGGAAACGCCGGTGTGACGAAAGATGTTCCGCCGGGAATGACCGTTTCCGGGTTTCCGGCCCGCGAACATCGCAAGACGTTCAAGGTGTACGCGCTCATGGAGAAGCTTCCCGATCTGTTCGACCGCGTCAAACGGCTGGAAAGAAGAGCCGAAGGAACATCCGGCGTCTTCCCGACCGATTCGCAATCGGACAAAACGTCAGGAGAAGAGAAGGACGCACGTTCCGGGGGGAAGGCCTCGGCGATATGAGAACCGAGTCTCTCCGGAAGGTTCCCGATGGATCCGTGACCTGTCGCCGGACCATCACGCGTGAGGTCTGCTGTGAGGGGCGGGGGCTCCACACGGGAACGTATGCGTCCGTGCGCCTTTCTCCAAATCGCGGCGCCCACGGGATACATTTCGCCTTCCGGCGGGGAGAATATGCAATAGAAGAAGCGGTCCCATCGGGAACATCGCGGGGGACGGATCTGCTTTTTCCGGGAGGCGTCCGGCTGAAAACGGCGGAGCATCTTCTGGCCGCCG
>CALMZW010000347.1 GCA_937870605.1 uncultured Synergistaceae bacterium | reverse complement strand
CAAAAGCCAGATGGGGCAGATGGCCGGAATTCGAGGATTGATGTCCGATCCGTCGGGGCGCATCATCGACTATCCGATAACGGCCAACTTCCGCGAGGGCCTGAACATGCTCGAATACTTCCTTTCCACGCACGGCGCGAGAAAGGGGCTTGCCGACACCGCTCTCAGAACGGCCAAATCGGGATACCTCACGCGAAGGCTCGTTGACGTCGCACAGGATATCATCGTCACCGACCGGGATTGCGGGACGGATAAAGGCGTTCGCATCAGACCTCTCCGCCAGGACGGGAAGGTCATGATATCGCTCGCCGAACGCATCGTCGGTCGCAATGCTCTCGCCGACATGGCGCATCCTGAAACCGGGATACTTCTTGTCCGAAAGGGCGAAAACATCACCCCCGTGATCGCCGAGGCTATCGAAGCTGCGGGCATCGATACCGTATGGGTTCGCAGCCCGCTGACCTGCACGCTCAAGAATGGCGTGTGTCAGAAGTGCTACGGCATGGACCTCTCCGCCCGAAGGGAAGTGCCCATCGGCGAAGCGGTCGGCGTCGTTGCGGCCCAGTCGATAGGCGAGCCCGGGACGCAGCTCACAATGCGCACGTTCCATACCGGCGGCGTTCGTTTGACGGGAGAAGACATCACACAGGGTCTCCCGCGAATTGAACAACTTTTTGAAGTGCGCAAACCGAAGAAGATCGCCTATCTCGCCGAAGTCGACGGACGCGTGATCGAAATCCGCGAGATGGAAGGCAAGCGAAAGGTCATTATCGCTCCGGAAAATCCTGAAGAGGAAAAGGCGACGTTCAATATCCCGACGTCGCAGAGGCTTCTGGTCGAAGAGGGACAGGAAGTGAAAAAGTCGCAGCGGATCACCGAAGGCAATATCGATCCGCAGCAACTTCTCGAGGTTGAAGGAATCGAAGCTGTCCAGACTGCTCTCGTGGACGAAATTCAGGAGGTCTACCGCTCTCAGGGAGTTTCGATCAACAACAAACATATCGAGGTCATCCTCCGGAAGGTGGCGCCGGTCAACAGAATGCGCGTGGTCGAAGAAGGAGACACGGGCTTCGTCGCAGGAGATCTCGTCTGGACCGATGAGATAGAAACCGAAAACGACCTGATCGCCGAAGAAAACGAACACCATATTGAGGAAGCGATTCAGGTGCTGTCCGGAAAAACACTGCGAAGCGCCGAAAAGACGAATGAGGCGATAAGCCAGCTTTGCGGGCGTCAGCTCGATGAATCGGCGTTGCGGACGATCCTGAAGCCGGGAAATATGATTTCGGAGATTATCGTGGATCCAGGTGACGGCAAGGACTGTCTATTCATTGTCGGAGAGGCCGCCTTCAGAAAACGCCTTGAAGGAATGGAACTCATCGAACCCTTTGTTTCGCCGGATGGGAAAGAGATGCCGGCAGGGTCAGAGCTGACTCCCGGTCGACTCGGCATCATAACGGCGAACCTCCCGTCCCCGATAGTCGTTCGCGAAACCGGGACGCTGGAAAAGCTCGTCGATGCGGCGTATCTCGCTGAAAAGGTCGTCGTGGGCGACGTCGTCGTTGCGGAAGCGGATCGCCTGATCTCCGCCGAAGCGATTCAAAGATTGAAAGAAGCGAACGTCCGTTCCGTGAAAGTGTGGCACTCTGTTGAACTCGTGCATCTGCCGGACGTCGTTCGGGAGAAAATCAAGACGGATCTCTGGGGAAAAACCGTCTTGCGCGCGGTCGATCTTCAGGGAAACACCATTGATGACGTTCCTCCGATTGTTGATGAGCGCATCCTGAAAGGATTGCTTGAAGCGGAGTTCGCTGCCGTTGAAATTTCTGACGGCGAGCTGATTACGTACGAGCGACTCGTGAGGAAATATCTTTCGGAGCGAGTGTACGGGAAAGTGCTCCTCGAGCCGGTCCGTGACCAAATGGGCGCTGTGCTGCTTGAACCCGGCCAGGTCGTCGATCATGAAAAGATCGATGCCATCGTTCGCTCCGGAGCTCAGGACCTCTCGCTTCGGCCCATGTCGGGACGTTCCGAAGAGAGACGCCTCATCCGCCGGGTTTCGTTTGTGCGTAAGCTGCGCGAAGGTCCGAAATGCAAGCCTTTCGTTCATGGGATTACCAAAGCGGCGCTTGCAACTGACAGTTTCCTGAGCGCCGCGTCGTTCCAGCAAACCGCTCAGGTCCTTGCGGGGGCCGCTGTCAAGGGAGATCTGGATCCTCTCAAGGGGCTCAAGGAAAATGTTATCATCGGGCACCTTATTCCTGCGGGAACCGGCGACGAACGTTTCAGAGAAATGGCAATGGCGGCGAAAGCTGCGAATTCCTTGGAACCGAAAGGCTGATATGTTCTCGAGGTAATTCGGTTTCTTTTGACGGAAGAATCGACAAAAGGCGCAAACAGTGCTTGACACTGCTTTGCGCCTTTTGATATCATTCCATGGTGCTTTCGCACTGGAGGTGTTATTGTGCCTTTATGTGAGCTTGCATCGCCTCTGCGGGTTGTTGGAGAGAGGCAGGTTCGCCGGGCGATAGAAAACGGCGTTCTTGATAAACTCTTTGTAGCGCGTGATGCGGATTCTGCGTTCGTGAACAGTGTGGTTCAGGAAGCGGATCGCAGAAAAGTTCCGACGGAGTTTGTAGACACGATGGTGCTTCTCGGGAGAGCGTGTGCAATAAGCAGGGGAGCTTCGGTGGCTGGAATTCGGGCGGACAGACCGGCCGCCCGTGAAACAAAAGACTGAGGAAGGAGGGAGTTATGTGCCGACAATCAATCAGCTTGTGAGAAAAGGACGTACCTCCAAAAGAGAGAAATCAAACGCGCCGGCGCTTCAGGGAAATCCTACCCGACGCGGCGTGTGCACGAGGGTGTACACCGTTACGCCGAAAAAGCCGAACTCGGCTTTGCGTAAGGTTGCTCGTGTTCGTCTGACGAACGGTATCGAAGTCACGTCCTATATCCCCGGAATAGGTCACAACCTTCAGGAGCACTCTGTTGTTCTCGTTCGGGGAGGTAGAGTCAAGGACCTTCCGGGTGTCCGGTATCATATCGTCCGCGGGACGCTCGACTGTGGCGGCGTCGAGAATCGCAAAAAGGCGCGGTCGAAGTATGGCGCTCGTCGCCCCAAGGCGTCTTAAGGGCGTCATTTTCGGGAGTTGAGGAGGGAGTCTTACCGTGCCGCGAAAAGGGCATATATCGAAGCGTCCGGCGATGCCGGATATGAGATTTGGCGATATCGCCGCATCAAAATTCATCAGTGGCCTGATGCATGAAGGCAAGAAAAGCACTGCCGAGTGCGTGTTTTACAAGGCTCTGGAGATTGCGGGCGAAAGGGTTGGAGCAGAGCCTTTCGCGGTCTTCCAGAAGGCCATGGATAACGTGAAGCCGCTTGTGGAAGTTCGGCCGCGCAGGGTAGGCGGAGCGACCTATCAGGTTCCGGTCGAAGTTTTGCCGGAGCGCGCACAGGTTCTTGCGATCCGCTGGATTCTGTCGTATTCCCGTTCAAAGAAGGGAATACCGATGTCTGAAAGACTTGCACGCGAGCTTGTCGATGCGTACAAGGGGGAAGGCGCTTCCATGAAGAAGCGCGAAGATACTCATAAAATGGCTGAGGCGAATCGCGCATTCGCTCACTACCGCTGGTAGTGGAGACGCGCAGCGCTCGGTGAGATGGTGAGGACGGATGGAACGTATTGAAATAGGAAAGATTCGCAATATAGGCATCGCGGCGCATATTGACGCCGGAAAGACGACAACCACCGAGCGAATTCTGTTCTATACCGGACGGAACTACAAGATGGGTGAAGTCCATGAAGGCGCTGCGACAATGGACTTCATGGAGCAGGAGCGGGAGCGTGGAATCACGATTTCCTCCGCGGCTACCACGTGTCTTTGGAAGGATTGCTCTATCAACATTATTGATACGCCCGGGCACGTGGACTTCACTGTTGAAGTTGAACGATCCATGCGGGTGCTCGACGGCGCCGTTGCCGTGTTTTGCGCTGTCGGCGGCGTTGAACCCCAGTCCGAAACGGTCTGGCGGCAGGCCGACAAATACGGTGTTCCCCGGGTGGCGTTCGTCAACAAGATGGATCGCATCGGGGCGGATTTTCGTTCCGTCGTGCGAGGCATCAAAGAAAAACTCGGGGCCGTACCCATTCCCATCCAGATCCCGATCGGCGAGGAAGAGAGCTTCGCGGGGATGGTCGATCTCGTTGAAATGAAAGCGACGTACTACTCCGACGAGCTGGGCACCGATCCGCATGTTCGGGAGATTCCCGCTGATCTCAAAGAAGAAGCGGCTCAGACTCGCGAGGCGCTTATCGAAGCGCTTTCCGATTTCGACGAGAATGTTTTGGCGCTTTTCCTCGAAGGCGAGGATGTCCCCAAGGATCTTCTCAAACGCGCGATTCGGGAAAACACGATTCACCTTCGTGTTGTTCCGGTGCTTTGCGGATCAGCTTTCAAGAACAAGGGCGTCCAACCCCTTCTTGACGCTGTCGTCGATTATCTCCCGAGTCCGCTTGACCTACCCCCCGTAACAGGGATCAACCCGGATAACGGGGAGGAAGTGTCGCGCAAGAGCGCTACAAACGAGCCTTTGACGGCTCTGGCGTTCAAGATTTCGGTCGATCCTTTCGTAGGTCGTCTTGTCTTTACGCGAATATACGCCGGACTTCTGACCAAGGGAATGACGGTGTATAATCCGACGACCCGCTCTCGTGAACGTATAGGCAGGATTCTCCGTATGCATGCGAACAAGCGTGAGGAGATCGAAGAAGCCGAAGCCGGGATGATTATCGCTCTTCCGGGACTGAAGGCGACGCGAACCGGCGATACGCTCTGCACGGAAGACCGGCCGGTTGTCCTGGAAAAAGTGGAATTCCCGGATACTGTCATTTCTCTTTCGGTCGAGCCTGCGACGAAAAACGACAAGCTCAAGCTGACCAAAGGTCTTGTCTCCCTTGCTGAAGAAGACCCCACCTTTAAAGTCCATACGGACGAAGAGACGAGCGAAACGATTATTTCCGGCATGGGAGAGTTGCATCTTGAGATCATCGTCGACCGTCTCAAAAGAGAATTCGGGGTGGATGTCAGGGTAGGCCGCCCGCAGGTTTCGTATCGGGAGGCGATTTTGCATCCCTCACGGGCCGAAGGAAAGCTTGTCAAACAGACCGGCGGGCGCGGGCAGTACGGGCACGTCGTGTTTGAAATGGAGCCGCTCGAAGACGGCAAATCATATGAGTTCGAAGATGCCGTCGTTGGCGGAACGGTTCCCAGGGAATATATTGCTGCGGTTCAGAAGGGACTCGTCGAAGCGATCAATAACGGCGTGCTCGGCGGGTATCCTGTCATCGGTCTCAAGGTGAGACTCGTCGACGGGAGCTATCACGAAGTTGACAGCTCCGAAATGGCGTTCAAAATAGCGGCGTCGATTGGTTTCAAGGAAGCGATGCGGAAGGCCGGGCCGATACTCAAAGAGCCCATCATGAGCGTCGAAGTGGTCACCCCGGAGGATTATGTCGGCGACGTTATCGGAGATATTTCCTCACGGAGAGGACACATCGAAGGAATGGAAATGAGGGCCAACACAAGGGTCGTTCGGGCGTTTGTTCCGCTGGCGGAGATGTTCGGGTATGCGACAGACCTCAGGAGCAAGACTTCCGGGCGGGCCTCGTATTCGATGCAGTTTCACCATTACGAGCGGGTGCCGGAAGAGATAGCCGAAAAGGTCTTGAAAGCATAAGAATCGACACGGATAGGAGGGTGCATTATGGCGAAGGAGAAATTTTCACGGACGAAGCCGCATCTGAACATAGGGACGATAG
>CALMZW010000346.1 GCA_937870605.1 uncultured Synergistaceae bacterium | reverse complement strand
GGTAAGCGACCGACTACGCTCCCCCGACTCAGAACCGTCGGGGATCGCGTGTCGTCTGCTTATCGGAATCTGTCCTGCCACACGAATTCGCCTCCGAGGTAGATGGTGACGACGCCTTCAGTGGTGAACGGCGCGTCGAGCGAGATGTATTCTCCCCCGCGGACCTCCCTGCTCATGAGTTGGCGCGTCCCGTTCGCGTCCACCATTTCGATGCGCAGGGCCATGGGTTTGGACAGCGGCGGAACCTGATACCGCACCTTCGCAATGCGCTGCTTGCTCCCTGCCGCGGGCGCCGATGTCGGCGACGGCTTTGCGGATGCATCCGCGTTCACGATGACACGTTCCGAAGCTCCGTCGGATTGCGCCCCGGGAGTCAGCGGCGCCAGTCCCGGCACGTTCGCCTTTCCTCCGGCCGGGGTCTGGGGTTCCGGCTTATCCGGCTTCTTCAGCGTCGAGACAAGGAGCGTCACGCCGCCGCCGGAAGCGACAAGAGCGCCCGCGCGGGGTTTCGTTCCCAGAACCATGCCTTCGGCCGTGTTCTGGTTATAGACATATTCGATTCCCGCCAGCGTCAGGGACGCTTCAGAAAGCATTTTTCTCGCGGCTTTCTCGTCCTGCTGCGTCAGTTCGGGAACGGGAATCTTGCCGCCCCGGGCGGCCCCGCCCGCGCTGACCATGAGATCGACCTTGCGCCCCGGGTCAACGGTTGCAGGCGCCGCAGGACTCTGGGCGATAACGCTTCCCGCGGGGCGCTCATTGTCCTTCAGCCGAACGACGTCCCCGAGCGAGAACCCGTTTTCTTCAAGCGTCTTGACCGCTCTCGTATACTCCATGCCGCGGACATCGGGGATCGCCTTCCGGTTCGCCGCTCCCTTGCTGACCTTCAGGATGAGCGTCGTTTCTTTCCGCACCTTCGTCCCCGGATCGGGCCATTGGGCAAGGACCCGTCCCGGCGACAACGCAGAGTCGACCTGTTCGATCTTCGCCTGGAGGCCAAGGCGTTTGACCTCTTCCATGGCGTCCATGACGGACATTTCCCGAAGCCTGGGGACGGCGAGGTCCTTGCTCCCGAAAAACACCGTATAGACCGCGATCCCGGCGGACACGACAATGACAAGCAACACCGCCGCCATGGCCCATCGCATCATCTTCATGCTGTTCCCTCCTGATTTTTTCTGCCCAGAACGGCGATATAGAAGCCGTCAAGCCAGGGAAGTTCCGGCCAGAGATAGACTCCCCATGGACGTCCCCGGTGAATCCGGACTCCGGAAAGCGGGGGCGGAATTTCAAACAAATCGCTTCGTTCCGCAAGAACGCGGGCGATGACCTCTTCATTTTCCTTCCGGAACAGACTGCACGTCGCGTACACAACCACGCCGCCCGGCGCAACGAGGGAAAGCGCCCGGCGCAGCAGTTGCGATTGAAGATCCGAAACGCGCACGACATTGTCGACTGAAAGGCGCTGTTTCCCTTCCGGGTGTCGCGTCCACGTCCCGCTGTTGGAACACGGAGCGTCCAGCAAAATGAGATCCGGACGGACCCGCGGCTGAAGGCTCAGGGCGTCTCCGGTCTGTATGGTCCACGAAACCTGAAGCCGGGAGCGCTCCTTTTCCAGCACCCGGACCCTTCCCGCCGAGAGTTCCCAGCATTCGAGACCGGCGTTCGGCAGCAGGGAGGCGATCTGACCGGCCTTGATTCCCCTGCCGGAACACATGTCAAGGATCGCGCCCTTCTTCCAGAGGCGCCGGACGACCTCGCCCACCATCATGGACGATTCCCCCTGCGGTGTGGACGCCCCTTCATTGTACCCGGCAAAGGACGGCGGGTAAACGGATGAAGACAGACGAACGGAATACGGAAGCAACGGAGACATCCAGCATCGGCAACCGGACGCATTCGCCTTCGCAACGACGGCCTGCGCTTTCGATTCCGGCCACACGCGAAATGACGCGTACGGACGGATCCTGGCCATGCGAACCAGCTTTCGGGCTTCCTGCTGGCCGACGCCCTCTTTCAGCATGAAGGCGGCCCAGGGCGGCACCCCGTTCAGAATGGCGCAGTCCTTGAGGTCGCTGCTCGCCGCAAGGGTTCGGATATACTCCCTTCCGCTCTCTCCGACGCGGTGGAGGACGGCGTTCACCACCCGAGCCTCCCGCTCTCCGACGTTGTCCTTGACACGTTGCACCAACGCGTTCGCGAGCGCCATAGGGGCGAAGTGACGCAACTCCGTCATGCCTGCGGCTCCGAGCAGCATCGCATTCACCGTCTCTTCGTTCAGTCCCTCGATATCCGGTTTCAGAAAAGAGCGAAGCATCTCGTACCAGAGAAGGCGTTTCCGCAAGGTGCAGTACACAAGGGAAGCGGCAAGGGTCATGTCCGTCTGCGGGAGTTCCGGCGCGTACTTTCTCAGAGCGATGCTCGCAAGCTCTCCCTTTCCAACATCCCGAAGCACGAGCAGCGCTGCCTCGACACCCCGCATCAGTCAACCACCTCCGCTAACAAAGGATCACCCGAAAACCGGGTGCGAACGAAAAGCGAACCTGGAACGATAAAGGAGAAACCGGACAGTGCGACTTTCTCCCCGCGCATTTCGACGGACAGGATCTCCATTCCGTCCACGCGCGAATCCGTCGTGACGTACTTTTGCGCGAACCGGCTCGCCAGCGGCGCCGCTGCGTGCGCCAGAAGCAGGGAGACAATCACCGTCAGCAGGCTGAAGCTCCCCGTCAGGGCGAGGAGCGACAGAAAAAGCACGGATGCGAGCGTATTCAGCACGACAAGCGTCGTGCCGCACCGGGGATGGATCGCCAGGGAGCTCTCGCCGCGTTTGAGACGTTCCAGGGCGGATCGCGCAGCCATCGCGACAACGTCTCGGTCGCGGAGCCCCCGCAGCGAGAACCCTCCTTCTTCGGCCATCCCTTCGATGTTCATGCGTCCGAAACGATCCTCGAGAATATGCACGGTCGCGTGTTCGATCGCGTGATTCTTGCGAACCCTGTGATTGAAGAGGATCCGGAAAAGCTGCGTCGGC
Organism: uncultured Synergistaceae bacterium; assembly: GCA_937870605.1. Taxonomy (GTDB): domain Bacteria; phylum Synergistota; class Synergistia; order Synergistales; family Aminobacteriaceae; genus CALFXN01. Next base: position 15,647 of record CALMZW010000346.1, on the reverse strand, counting down.
CCGGCGAAAAGCCATACGAACGAATTGGCGGCAAACCCCAGCGTCACCGCCAGCAACGCGAAAACGCCGAACATCACGAGCACGATAATACCCACCCAGGGAACGAGAAACAAAAGCAGAACGATCAGGAGCAGGGGCATGCCGATCTATCCTTCCTCACGAAAAAAGAAGTGGAGCGGCCCTTCGACCGCCCCACCATCATAATCCACCGATACGCATCCGTGAAGCGGCAATGCGCACCTAATCGCGATCCCCGAACGACCCGCGAAGCGCCAGAAGCCGAAGGAGCTGCGCGAACGCCATGATCGTCGCCGCCACATAGGTCAGCGCGGCCGCGTTCAGCACCTTCTTCGCGCCGGATACCTCGTCCATCCCGAGAAGGCCCGTATCGCCGAGCACCCGGAGCGCCCTGCTGCTGGCGTCGAACTCGACCGGAAGCGTGACGACGTGAAATACGATCACTCCGAGGAAGAGCACGATGCCGAGGTTCATCAGAAACTCGCCGCGCAGGAACAGTCCGATGAAAAAGAGCGGGATGGCCATGCTCGACCCGATGCCCACAACGGGGACAATGGCGTTCCGTATGGCCAGCGGAGCGTACCGCTCCTTGTCCTGAATCGCGTGACCGACCTCGTGCGCGGCGACGCCGATCGCGGCGATGCTCGTGCTGTTGTACACCGTATCGGACAGGGAAAGCGACTTGTCCCGCGGGTCATAGTGGTCCGTCAGGTTGCCCGGCACCCGGCCGACGGGAACGTTCGAGAGTCCGAAACGGTCGAGCAACGACCTGGCGACCTGCGCCGCGGTGACTCCCCGACGCGAAGGAATCGCCCCGAATCTGGAATACGCGCTCTTTACGCGAAACTGCGCCCACATCGCAAGAAGCAGCGCGGGCAGCAACAACAGCATTGTCCGGTCAAAAAAGAACGGGTACATCCCGATCCCTCCCGTTGTCGTTTTCCGATTGGTCGAGCCGCATATTCTCCGACCCGACGGGTATCATTTTACATCCGATATCGGGCAAGAGCAATATTGGTCAAATTACTTATTCCTGTAGAAACGCGCGATCGCATCCGCGATCCGGATCTGCTCGTCCGCAGTCAGTTCCGGGAAAATCGGCAATGCGAGCGTTTCCCGGCTGAGCTGCTCGGACACGGGACAATCCCCGGCCCCGTACCCGAGAAACGCGAAACACTTCTGCCGATGCAGGGAGAGCGGGTAGTACACCCGGCATCCGATTCCCTCGGCTTCGAGGAACGCCTCAAGCGCGTCGCGGTCCTGCACCCTCGGCGCATATTGATGGTAAATGTGATAGTTCCCGTCGAGTTCCACGGGCGGATGCACCAGATCCAGAAGGTCGCGTTCGGCGAAAAGCAGTCGGTAACGATCCGCGATAACCCGTCGTTCTTCGTTCCATTCTTCGAGATGTCGCAGCCTGACGCGCAGGATCGCCGCCTGCAGGGAATCCAGACGGCTGTTGAGGCCGACCTCATCGTGGAAATACGTCGTCCCCGCGCCATGCACGCGAAGTTTTCGCAGGCGATCCGCAAGCCGGTCGTCGTTCGTGGCCAGCATTCCGCCGTCCCCGTAGCCGCCGAGATTCTTCGTCGGGAAAAACGAGTAGCAGCCGACCGCGCCGAACGTTCCGGCCCGGACGATGTCGCCCCGTATTTTCCGCCAGGAGCCGAAGGCCTGCGCGGCGTCCTCGACGATCGCCACACCGCGCCGTTCGAGTTCATCGGCGATCTCCTCCATCGGCGCCATCTGGCCGAACAGGTGAACCGGAAGAACCGCCTTCGTTTTAGGAGTCAGGCGGGAAAGGACCTGCTGCAGGTCGATGTTGTACGTCACGGGATCGACGTCCGCGAAGACCGGAACGGCGCCGAGCCGCGTGATGCAGCTCACCGTGGCGAAAAAGCTGTAGGGCGTCGTGATGACCTCGTCCCCGGGCCCGACATCCAGCGCCATGAGAGCGAGCACGAGCGCGTCGGTCCCGGAGGCGCATCCGATCGCCCGCGCTCCGTCAAGATACGCCGAACAGTCGTCCTCGAAGGCCGAAACTTCCGGCCCGAGGATGAACGCCTGGCTTTCAAGCACCTCCGTGACGGCATCCGTGATTTCCTGACGGATACGTGCGTAGTTTCTCTTCAGATCGAGCATCGGAATCTTCTGTGCGGTCATGGGAACTCCTCCTCGTTGCGCATTCGCATACGGAATGTCGTGTTTGTTCAGAGAGTATCTTCACGTCAAACCGGGGAATTATGGCATAAAAAAAGCGGTCGCACAAAGGGAGAAGCCATGTGCGGACGCTCTGTCGCGCGAAACGGAGGGATACGGGCGGGGAGCGCGTCCCCGCCCCGAGGAATGTCTACTCTTCCGGCGCCTCTCCGGCGTCGTTTTCGGGCGTGGATACGACCGATTGCGACTGGCTCTGGTTGATTCCCGCAGCGGCTTCCTTCAGGTGACGCTTCATGAGCTTGACGCACTTTTCGACATCATGGTGCCGCAGGGCGACGAGGATTTCCCGATGGACGTCCACCGTCGGAACGGTCTCGGTCTGATAGAAGGGATCGTAAAAGACCACATAGGCGTTCGTACGGGCGATGATATCCTTCACGAGCTTCGCGAGGACCTTGTTCCCGCTGGCATCCGCTATCGTCGTGTGAAACGACTCGTTCACCTCGAGATACGCCTCGAGTTCCTTGTCGTCGATCGCGCGGGCTTCTTCGATCATGGCTTCCTCGAGACGCCGCAGATGCCGGTCGTCGATGCGTTCCGCGGCGAGGCGGATGGCAAGGCCTTCAAGCTGCTCGCGGACAAGGAAGGTATCCTCGATCTCCCGCTGCGTCGGAGCCGCCAGCCGCGCTCCGCTGTTCGGGATGATATTCACCAGCCCCTCCGTCCCGAGACGCCGAAGCGCTTCCCTGACGGGAGTCCGGCTCACCCCCATCCGGACGGCTATGCTCACCTCGGGAAGCCGTTGCCCCGGCTTCAGCTGCTTCGTGATGATCTGATGACGAAGCTCCTGGTAGGCATAGTCCGAGGATGTGGTGTAGATTTTTTGTTCTTTCATGCGAGTTCCTCCCCCTTTGTGTGCACGACGCGAGAACAGCAACGCAATATTGTATAAGAGTCAGTATTGTCTTTTTAGGCATAATGTAACATACTTGGTTCCGATACGCAAGATAGCATTTCACGATGCTTTTCTCGAAAGGGTGGTCTCATGCGCTTCACGGTTTTGATCCTTTCCATTGCGACACTCGTGTTTTTCGGATACGCCCTGGCCGGCGTCGGAGGGTATCTGTTCGGTCGGGGGCGGCCGGACCTGGTTGCGCTCGGTCTTGCGGGGGGCGTTGCATGCGCCGCGGCCTCGCTGTATCTCTGGCGCAGGTTTCTCTGTTCCATCGATGAGGAGGGGGACAAGAGCTGAGCGGTCGCGCGATCAGCTCCACGCCGAATGCAGCCTGCGGACGATCTCGTTCATCCGCAGGGCCGCGACCGAACTGATCGAAAGCCGCACCGCGAACGGATCCTTTCCGGAGATGTGAAACATCCTCCCGGAAGAAACCGATACCCCTTCCTCCCGGGCCGAGCGCGTCGCATCGTCGCCCGACAGCCCGCCCGTCGGAAGCCATGCGTAAATTCCTCCGCCCGGCATATCGAAACCGCTTCCGGGAATGTGTGCGGAGAGCGCGTCCGCAAGCGCCGCCATTCGGGCGTGCATGGTTTCGCGCACCTCGGAGAGGGCCCGTTCGAGACCTCCCGAGGCGATAAACGCCGCGGTCATGAGCTGGACGGGCGTCGACACGGGACCGGCAAGCGCCGCCAGAGCCGTCAGCGCATGCGGGACAAGGCAGTCCGGCGCAAGAGAGTATCCGATCCGCAGCCCCGGAAACAGCACCTGGCTGAACGACCCCAGATACATCACGCGTTCCGCTCCCTCCATGGCCGCAAGCGCGGGAACGCTCGTCTCTCCGAACCGAAGCTCCCCGTACGCGTCGTCTTCGATGATGAAAAAGCCCCGTTTCCGGCTCGCGTCGAGAATACCGCTCCGGACATCCATCGGAATCGTTCGTCCCGTCGGGTTCTGAAAACTCGGAACGAGATACACCGCATCGCCGGCTCCCAGCGACGCCAGCGCGGCGTCCATTCGGTCGCCGCGCAACGGGATCGCGTGGACGCTCATCCCGGCTCCGTGCGCGATCGTCCAGGCGTCAGGATACGTCAACTCTTCCATCCACATTCTTCGAACTCCAACGGCCTCAAGCGTCGTCGCGGCGATCGAGAGCCCCTGGCGCCCTCCCGATGTCACCAGGATATTGTTCCATTTTGCGGGAATGCCGCGCGACACCGCATGCTTGACCAGAAGGAAACGAAGTTCCTCCGTCCCCTGGGGAGGCGTCAGCTGCATCGCGTCCGCGCCGAACTCAAGAATCGTCTTTCGCGCAAGGGACGCGAGCGCCCGGACCGGGATCAGGTCCGCGGACGGCGTTGCGGAATTCATATCGAAGAGGGCGCTTTCATCGCTCGCGGAGAGAGGGACGGATCGTTCGTCGCCGAGGACAAACGCTCCGCTGCGCCCGCGTTCCAGGATCGCGCCGCGGTCTTCGAGCGTGTCGTAGGCAAGCGAAACGGTCATCCGGCTCACTCCGAGCATTGACGCCAATTCTCTGCTGCTCGGAAGCCTCGTTCCCGGATGAAGCGCCCCGCTTCGGACCATGCGCTCGATATGTTCCGCAATCTGTTGGTACAGCGGAACCCGGGACGAAGGATCCAGCGGTATTTCCAGCATTCCAATCCCCTCTTTCGTGCAGATGGGCGATCGATCCCGTCATTACTGTATAATCGACACGCAGGGAATACAAGGGAATGGAGGGACGGACGTGCCCCGAAAGAGCTGGGATATGATCGTTTTCGACGTCGACGGAGTGCTTCTGGATACGAGCCGTTCGTACCCCTGCGTCATCCGCGAGGCCATCCGGTGGGGATTCGGGCGTTTCCTCGGAGGAATCGCCGAGGGGACCGGCTTCACGATGGAGCACTTCCACGCCTCGAAGCATCACCCGGCCTTCAACGACGATTACGACATCGCATGGGCCCTCCTGAGCGCCGCGGCCGCCGGCCGAAGACTCCCCTCGCCGGATCGATGGGCTGACATGCTCTCCGGGTTCGCCGGAACGGACGTGATCGAATGGGTGGGACGCAGCTTCGGGGATCGGGTCGACCGGCAGGCCGTACGCGACCTGTGCGAGGAGCTGTACTTCGGAGACGCCGAACTCCGGCGTATTCGCGGCGTCGCCCCGAAATATCGTCCGGATGCTTCGGGTTTCTGGAGAGCAGAACGTCCCATGCTGTCTTCCCACTGGAGTGAGCTTCCGCTCCCTGCCGGAATCTACACCGGAAGACCGGCGCCGGAACTCGCTCTCGCGCTTCGCACGCTCCAATGGGAGGATCTTCCGGAAGAACGCGCCGTCACGGCGGATTCCGGCGTTCTCAAACCGTCGCCGGACGGGTTCCGTCTTCTTGGGCGCGTTCTTGGCGGCGCTGCGCCGCTGTACTTCGGAGACGCCGAAAGCGACCGGGCCGCGCTCGCGGCCTACGGACGGGGAATGTTCGTCGCCATCGGAGACATCCTCACGGACGCCGCGCTCCGTTTCGACACCGTCGAAGAGGGGCTCGCCGCGCTCTTCGCCTGACCTACCCTCAGTCCCCCTGCCGGTCGCGCAGCGTCCGGCGCAATACCTTCCCCATGGCCGACCGGGGAAGCCGGTCGACAAACTCGAAGCTCCGGGGAACCTTGTAATGCGCGAGCTGTTCCTTGCAGTACGCGTGAAGATCCTTCTGCGTGACGTCCGGGCCCGAGGGGACCACGAACGCCTTCACGATCTGCCCGCTCACGCTGTGCGGCTCACCCACGACGGCGGCTTCCTTCACCCCCGGACAGGAGCAGAGGACATCCTCCACCTCCTGCGGGTAGACGTTGAACCCGCCGACGATGATGACATCCGTCGCCCGGTCGATGATCGACACGTAGCCTTCACGGTCGAGACGGGCGACGTCCCCGGTCTCGAACCATCCGTCCACGAACCTCTTCGCCGTCAGTTCGGGATCCCGGAAGTACCCTTTCGTGACCGACGGCCCCCGAAGCCACAGGACGCCTTCGCTCCCGGCCGGAAGGTTCGTCCCGGACGCGTCGCAAATCCGGCATTCGAACCCGGGGAGCGGCGTTCCCACAGTCCCGAGCTTCCGCACTTCGACGCTTCGGTTCACGGCGACGACCGGTGAGCACTCCGTGAGTCCGTACCCTTCGGTCACTCCGATCCCGAAGATGCGCTGCGCCCGTTCGTCGAGGTTCGTCGGGAAACGGTCGCCGCCGCTGATGACGGAACGCAGGGTTCCCGGCGCCTCGGCCCCGCGGTCGACGGCGGACAGGAGCAGGACGAGCATGGCGGGCACGCCGACAAGGAAGGTCACGCCGGTGGCGCGCATAATCTCGAGGGTTTTCTCCGCAGGCATGAAATTGGGGACAAGCGCCTGCTTCGATCCGGTCAGCAACGCGAGCAGTCCGCTGGTCGAATAGCCGAGCGCGTGGAAGTTCGGAAGAACGTTCAGAATCACCTCGGTGCTTCGATCGAAGGGAAGGAAATGCTCCTCCGCCGCACGGACGTTCGAGAGGAGGTTTTCGTGGCTCAGGGGAACCGCTTTCGGCAATCCGGTCGTTCCGGACGTCGCGAATATGACCGCGATGTCGGGATCCGCCGGATCATCCGGAGTCTCGGGCCGTTTGCCGGTAAATGAGGGAACGTCTCCTTCAGGCGACACGCGAACGACGGGAACCGGCAATGCGTCGAACTGCGACACGGGAACGCCGGGCATGTCCGGAACGGCCACGGCGAAGGGATCGACGCGGCTGATGCTCCGGATGACCGCCGGCGCTCCGGCCTGAAGATTCAGCGGGACGATCGCGCCCCGCAGCTTCCAGCACGCCCAGGACAGCGCAATCACGGCGGGAGAGTTCGGCAGGAGCGTTATCAGCCGGTCCCCTTCGCGAAATCCCGCCTTCGCAAGCGATCCGGCCGCCTTTTCGGCGATGGCCATAAATTCGCGCCTGCGAATCCAGGAGCCCTTCCACCAGAGAGATTCCCGCTCCGGATCCGCGGTCGCCAGCGCTGCAACGATGTCTTCAAGTCTGCCGGCCATTTCCGTTTCCCCTCCCTTTCCTTCCCCGAAGATGTGCGAACCGTTATTTTCGAAGCGTCAGCCACCTGAGAACCGCGTCCGGGCAGCTCCACAACTCGAGATACGCCGGATTCAGCACCGTGTAGCCCGTTTCCCAGCCGGATTCTCCGACATCGATATCCTTCGCGGGATTCCGGAGCGACCACTGCCCTCCGCCGATGGTTCCCCGCGCTGCGACGCGAAGATAGTCCGGCAGGTACCCCTTCGCTTTCGCGCCGCTCTCGAGGAAGATCCCGTCCCGTTTCGACAGAACGTCAATCTTGACGATCCGCTCGTCGGGCGCATTCAGGAAGCCGGCGTACGAGCCGGCCCCCATTCCGGGCAGCGGGTCCTTTCCCAGCACGGAGATCGTCTCTCCGAACAGCGCGGCGGCCCCTCCGTTCACGAAGAGGGGGCGTCTGCCCCGGATCATGGATGTCAGTCCGCGCCGGATATTCTCGTTTCCCAGAAGCATGTCCGCGCACGGGAAAGCCGGTCCGTGCGGAATGTACACGAGCGACGAGCCGCCCGGGAAGGATCCGGAACGCACGGGAACTTCCGTCACGCGGCAGCCGAAATATTCGAAGAGAAGCCGGGCGTTGTCGCCCTCGCACCCCAGCGCGTCGTCCGAAAGAATGACGACTTCCGTCCCCGCGGCCTTGCGCGCGCCGATATCGGGCTGGACGGTCCATTCGCCGGCGAGCTTCGCGAAGCCTTCGAAGGCCCCCCACATGACCTGGTCCATCATTCCCGCAAGCTGCGCGACGGCCATACGGATCTGTAGCACCGATCCCGGAGCGCCGGGGAGGCACATCTGCAGCAGCGACGGCGCCTTCCGCTCGAGGAACTGCGGCAGGTACCCCAGACACAGAAGCGGCGCCCTGCGGCCGGCTTCGGTCTCCAGAAGCTGGTACTCCCTGGGATTCAGGACGGAGGCGAACAGCACGCCGACGCACGGATTCGCGCCCGCGGCCTGAATCTGCTGCAGGACGTTCTCAAGCGCGCGGGCCGCTATGATCGCCGAGGAATCCGCGAAAAGGATCGGGACCATCGGGCACTCCAGCGTCCGGGCCATCTCCGCGGCGCCGGGCGAAACGATCGGAGGATCGTCGCCCTGACGGGAACCCAGCGGAGCGATCAGGATATTGATGCAGCCAGGAGAGGCGGCAGTCTCGAACAGCGTCTTGAGAAGACGCGTCGAGACGTGAAGGGAGGGGTCGAGCAACGTGACCTCGCAGCCGGTCACCAGTTTCAGAAGACGCATGTCGGACTCGTCCACCCCGACATGAAACAGACGAATGGGCCATCCCATATGTTTCAGGGCGGCGACAAGCATAACGGAGGGCGCAACGATTCCGGCGCGACGTTCATCGGCGATAATTAATCTCGGGTAGGCGACCATGTCCGCTCCTTTGGCTGGAATATGATCCCGTTTAGTGTATCATATTGTCGTTTGTACTCTCCATGTTCGGAGGTCGATATATCATGTCCGCACCCTGGGTTTCAATATCCGATCTGTCATCCCATACGGGCTCTGAGGTTCTGGTCCAGGGATGGCTCTACAACATGCGCAGCTCCGGCAAGATCCACTTCCTGCAGCTCCGTGACGGAACCGGCACGGTTCAGGGCGTCATGGTCAAAAGCGAAGTACCCGAGGCGGATTTCGAGACTGCGAAGGGTCTCTGGATCGAGGCCTCCGTCCGCGTCCGGGGAATCCCGCGCGTGGATGCCCGCGCCCCGTCCGGCATCGAACTGACCGTCACGGGAATCGACGTCATCCAGAACCCGACGCAGGAATACCCCATCGGCAAGAAGGAGCACGGCATCGACTTCCTGCTGGATCACCGGCATATCTGGCTCCGCAGCAGCAGGCAGGTCGCGATTCTCCGCATCCGCGACCGGGTGATCTGGTCGGCGAGGGAATACCTCCACAACGACGGTTACACGCTCGTGGACAGCCCCATCCTGACCGGCTCCATCGGCGAGGGCGCGTCCGGCCTCTTCGAACTCGACTACTTCGAGACGACGAAGGCCTACCTCGCCCAGACGGGACAGCTCTACGCGGAAGCCGCGGCGGCCGCGCTCGGAAAGGTCTACTGCTTCGGCCCGACCTTCCGCGCCGAGAAATCCAAGACGCGGCGCCACCTGACCGAATTCTGGATGATCGAGCCGGAAGTGGCCTTCTACGACCATGTCCGGAACATGGATCTCCAGGAGCGCCTCGTGTCGCACATCGTGAAGGAAGTCCTCGCCCATTGCCGGGCGGAACTCGAAATCCTCGAGCGGGACATCCCGAAACTCGAAAAGGTCGTCGCCCCGTTCTATCACCTGCAGTACGACGAGGCCATCGACATGCTCCACAAACTCGGAAGCAAGACGCCGTACGGCGACGACCTCGGCAACGAGGACGAAACCATTCTCACGCAGCAGTTCGACAAGCCGATCTTCGTCGAATGCTATCCGAAGAAGGTCAAGGCGTTCTACATGAAGCAGCACCCGGACAACCCCGACCTGATCCTCTGCGATGACCTGCTCGCCCCCGAAGGGTACGGCGAGATCATCGGCGGTTCGCAGCGCGAGGACGATTACGACCGTCTGCTCGCAAGAATCCGCGAACAGGGCCTTCCGGAGGCGTCCTACGACTGGTACCTCGATCTCCGCCGCTACGGAACCTTCGTCCACAGCGGGTTCGGCATGGGGATCGAACGGGTCGTGGCCTGGGTCTGCGGATTGCAGCACATTCGCGAGGCCAGCCCGTGGCCGCGCACGATCTATCGCCTCGTTCCCTGACCTTCCATACGGGGAGGCGACGGACGTGAGCTTCAAGGATTTCGACCCCAAGCCGGTCTTTCGGAGCTTCCGGCGACTCGTCGGAGAGGGGGAAGTCGGAGGAAAGGCGCGCGGACTCGCCTTCGCCTACTCGGTCATCACCGGAAGCGCCATGGAGCCGTCCGTGGTGCTTCCGGACATCAATTACGTCATTACGACGGAGGTCTTTTCCGAGTTCGTGAAGGACAACGCCGTTCACGAACTCCTCGAGCGCACGCTGGCCGACGCCCCGGAATCGGAAGAGGAAACCTGCGAAATCGTGTACGATCGGATGCGGACCGCCTTCGAAACGGGAACGGTGCGTGCGCCGCTCCTCTCGGAACTCGGAGCCATTCTCGACAACATCGGCGACATCCCCCTCGCGATCCGGTCGAGTTCCATCCTCGAGGACTCGACAAAACTCTCGTTCGCGGGAAAATACGGCACCTTTTTCTCCGCAAACGTCGGCTCCCGCGAAGAACGGATCCTCGGCCTGACGACGGCGATCCGGAACGTCTGGGCGTCCCTCTACAATCCGGCCGCGCGCGCGTACCGCAAAAAGCACGGCCTGACGGACGACGACGAGTCGATGGCCGTGGTCGTTCAGCCGGTTATGGGAACGTCGCACGGGCATCTGTACTACCCCGAGATTGCCGGAACCGCATTTTCCAAAGTCTATCGCCGTCCCAGCACGCGGATCCGGAAGGAGGACGGCGTCGTCCGCTTCTGTTTCGGCCTCGGCACGCGGACCGTCGACCGTCTGAAGGCGACCGTGGCCTATCTGTCGCACCCCTCGCTCCGGCCGCAGGGGAACCTCCCCTATGACATCGCGCAGACGAGCCAGAGCGAGTTCGACTACCTCGACCGCAAGACCGGTTCCTTCATGTCCGGCCTTCTCTCCGACTTCCTCCCGTACATCATGAAGGAGCACCCCATGGCTTCGGCGTTCATTGAGATCTTCGCCGACAACAACCTCTACTGGGCCGGATCGGATCAGCTCCGGAACGGCGTCCCGATCTTCTCGTTCTCCGCCTTTCCGGGCCGGCATCCCCGCTTCTTCTCGCTGCTCAAGGAGCTGGCGGCGTTCCTCGAAGAGCAGATGGGGCGTCCCGCGGACATGGAGTTCACCTACGACACGAAGGACGGAAAGCTTACGGTCCTCCAGCTCCGCCCGCTCGCGGCCTACGAGGAAATGGCGAAGGTTCGCATTCCCGCCGACTGGGCGGACCGCACGCTCCTGCGCGGCAACCGGATGGTCAGCAACGGGCGCATGGAACACGTGGAGCACCTGGTCTACGTGGACCCGTTCGTGTACGGCAAGGATACGACCTTCTACGAGGTCGCGCGCGAAATCGGACGGATCAACGAGCGTCTCGAGGGAACGAACTACATCCTGGTCGGCCCCGGACGCTGGGGCAGCACGAACCCCAAGCTCGGGGTCCCCGTCCGCTACAACGAAATCTGCCACTGCGGCTGCCTCATCGAGGTGGGCATCACCGCAAGCGACTACATGCCCGAACTCTCCTACGGCACGCACTTCTTCCTCGATCTCGACGTTGACGGAATCCTGTATCTTCCCGTCTTCGACGGAATCGACGGGAACATCTTCAACCGCGAGTGGTTCGAAGGCACGCCGTACCAGGTCAAGCAACACCCCGCTGTCCGGCATTACGTCGGCGATTTTTCGGTGCACCTCGACGGAGACAAGGAGATCGGCGTCGTTCTCGCGGAATCGCCGACATATACGCTCGAAATCTGACCCCCGGAGCGATGCGTTCTGGCGATTCGCGGCGGCAGGGCGAAAAAAAGGACCGCTTCCGGAGGAAGCGGTCCTTTTCGTATGCGTTGTCGTCGTGCGCAATCAGTCCGGGTCTAGAGGAAGATGCCCCGCATGCGGGCGGCGTCGGCCACGCGCTGGATGGCGGCCATGAACGCGGCGCGGCGCATCTTGATGTTCTTGTCCTTGGAGTACGCCCACACACGCTGGAAGTTGTCGCGCATGATGCGGACAAGACGCTCGTTGTACTCTTCCTCGGTCCAGAAGAATCCGCCGAGGTCCTGGCACCACTCGAAGTAGGAACCGATGACGCCGCCGGAGTTGGCGAGGAAATCCGGAACGACGAGGATGCCCTTCGCGTCGAGGATCGCGTCGCCTTCGGGGGTCACGGGGCCATTCGCCGCTTCGACGATGTACTTGGCCTTGACCTTGTCGGCGTTCTTGCCGTTGATGACGCCTTCGAGCGCCGCGGGAATGAGGACGGTGCAGTCGACGTACAGAACCTCGGGAAGATCGAGTTTCTGGCAGCCCGGGCAGGTGAAGCCTTCGAGGAGGTGCTTCGGATGATTGGTGACGTGGTCGAACGCCTTCTTGACGTCAAGGCCGTCCTTCGCATAATAGGTTCCTGTGATGTCGCTGATCGCGACGACCTTCGAACCGGCCTGAATCATGTTCAGCGCGGCGTAGGTTCCCACGTTGCCGAACCCCTGGATGGCGACGGTCGCCTTGGCAAGGTCGAAGTTGAGGTTCTTGAGCAGCTCGATGGCGCAGGTCGCGACGCCGTAACCGGTCGCGGCCGTACGGCCCTTGGAGCCCCAGAGCGGGATCGGCTTGCCGGTGAAGATGGCGGGTTCGAGGCGGTTGCGCATCTTGCTGATGGTGTCCATGAACCACACCATTTCCGGTCCGCCGGTGTTGACGTCCGGCGCAGGAACGTCGGTCATCGCGCCGACGACGGGCTCCATGCGCGCGGCCCAGGTCCGGCAGATGCGTTCTTTTTCCTTCCGGGAAAGCTCGAGGGGCTCGCAGCACACGCCGCCCTTGCCGCCGCCGTAGGGGATGCCGGCGAGGGAGCACTTCCAGGTCATCATCATGCCGAGAGCTTCGCACTCGTCAAGGCACACTTCGGGATGGAAGCGGACGCCGCCCTTGGCGGGCCCGATGGACGTGTTGTGCATGACGCGATATCCGTCGAAGACCTTGACCGTACCATCATCCATTTCCACGGGAATGGAGACGGCCGTCCTGCGCTCGGAATGGCTGAGAATTTCGATCAGTCCATCTTCGAGACCCATTTCTTCCGCTGCTGCATAAAAGTTCTTGAGTGCGGTGTCAAGGAGAACGTTCGACGAAGTACGCTTAACCACTGACATGAAACATACACCTCCTGAATTTTTGCTCATGCCGCGCATAAACCCCCGACATTCGGGGAAAACTTTCATGATAATCATATCACTAGAAGCGAAGAAGCGCCATAAAGGAAGGATGGAATTTCTGCAAAAAGCTCACAAAACCCGCCACTATTACGCCCATTTCAGATAAAAGCGCCGCAAAAATGCAACATCGTCCGCCGCGTGAACGACGAGGGCTCCCGTTCTCTCAGGATCGAAACATAGGGCGATTCCAGGCCCCCCGTCTCACGAAACGAACGTTCGAATCGGGAGCTGCGGCGTCCTCCAGGACGCCGGCGTCACACCGTGTGAATTGTACTTAAAAAATCGAAAAATGTCAAAAAGAATCTACAGCATATGTCGCCGGAGTCGTGCATCGTTGCACGCATCCCGGGCAAGAGAACGCTCCGCACAAAAAAGAGGCGCCGCCCCGAAGGAAAGCGCCCCGACTGTCGCGGACAAAAGCGGAACCGGACGGACGGCTACTGCCCGAGCTTCTCCCGAACGGCCTGAACCTTGCCTTCCATCGAAAGCTCCTTGTCCCGGCGCTCGTCGATCTTGACGGTCGTCGAGACGCGCAGCGCCCCTGCCTGAAACGGAACTTCATGGACGGCCCGAACCGCGCGGAGCACCTCGTCAAGTTCCCCTTCGAGCACGGTCCCCATCGGCGTGAGCATCGTCTTCAGGTGGAACGTCGCCAGCACTTTCTCGACGCCCGCAACATAGGAGCTCAAGCTCGGCGTGGCCGTCCCGAGCGGAACCACCACCAGCTCCGCAATGACTTTCGACATATCACAGCGTCCTTTCGTCAGATCGATTTTTTCTCGAGACCGAGCAGGAATTGCTTCCGGGGCAGTCCGCCGCCATAGCCGCCCAGATCTCCTCCCGAGGCGATGACGCGGTGGCAGGGAATCAGAATGACGATCCTGTTCTTCCCGTTGGCGTTGCCCACCGCGCGGAAAGCGGATGGGGAACCGATATCCGCCGCCACATCGGCATACGTCCGGGTCGCCCCGAACGGAATCCGGCTCAGCGCTTCCCAGACCCGGACCTGAAAGGGCGTTCCGGAGACGACGAGCGGAACCGAGAATTCACGACGCTTGCCGGCGAAGTACTCGTCGAGTTCCTTCGCGAGTTTCGTCAGGTGCGTGTTTCGCGCCTTGACGGACGGGATTCCGAATGTCGCGGCGATATCCCGCTCCATGCGTTTTTCGTATTCCGGAGCGTCGAAGTCCAGAAAGCAGATTCCCTCGCGCACCGCAGCCGCGCGCAGCGGCCCGAGCGGACTCTCCAGGATCCGCATCGCCGGAGCCGGCGTCTTTCCTGTCGTAGCGTCGCAGCAGATCAAATTCACCGTCATCCCTCCCAAAAAAATCTTTCAACAATAATACGCCACAATCGGCCGGAAAGCGCCCCCTTCCGCACAATTTTCATCCGGCGTTTCTTACGGGGGGATCATTCGACGCCGGAACCGCGGAGGAAACGGAACGCGACGTCGAACTTCCGCCTTGACCCGATCCGCATCATCCCGCACAATACGGGGTCAGAACGAAACAAACGCCGGTATTTTAGGAAATACGCCATCCGATTCGAACATCTTTGGAATACGGGAGTGTCTTTCATGTCGGGATCCTCTGTCGCCTCACAGCGCGCGGTGCTGATCGCATCGACGATCACCGCGTTTCTCTCACCGTTCATGATTTCCGGGGTCAATATCGTCCTTCCGGCGATCCAGAACGCATTCCCGTCCGGCGCCGTGCTGCTGAGCCAGGTTTCGGCCGTCTACCTGCTCTCGACTGCGGTCTTCCTTATTCCCGCGGGAAAGCTCGCGGACATCTACGGACGCAAACGATGCTTCTCGCTCGGCATTCTGGGGTTCACGCTCGCCACCATCGGCGCGGCCCTTTCCTTCTCGATGCCTGTGCTGCTTCTCATGCGCGCCCTCCAGGGGGCGGCAGGCGCCTTCATGGTGACCAACGGCACGGCCATCCTGACGTCGGTCTTCCCGCCGTCGGAACGCGGAAAGGCGCTCGGAATCAACACGGCCGCCGTCTACGTCGGCTCCTCGGCCGGCCCGTTCATCGGCGGCTTCCTATCCTCGCTGGCGGGGTGGCGCAGCATCTTCATCCTGAACGCACTCGTCGGCGTGATCTCGTATTTCCTCGTCCGCCGGCTGGAAGGGGAATGGAAGGGATCCCCCGGCGACCGTCTGGACATTTCGGGAAGCCTAATCTACGCCGCGGCGCTGCTGTGTTGCATGACCGGCGCGCCGATCCTCACGGAAGTCCGCGGGGCGGTCCTCTGCGCCGTCGGGGCTGTGTTGCTCGTCCTGTTCGCACGACGACAGCTCCGCATCGCGCAGCCCGTTTTCGACGTCCGCCTGTTCGCCGAAAACAGGATTTTCGCGTTTTCGAGCATCGCGGCGCTCATCAACTACAGTGCGACGTTTTCCG
>CALMZW010000345.1 GCA_937870605.1 uncultured Synergistaceae bacterium | reverse complement strand
TGACCGTCAACGCAAGGGAACTTCGACACGTTATCAAGCTCCGGTCGGCAAGCAACGCACTCGCTGAATTCCAAGACCTTGCGAAACTCTTGTACCAATGCGTCCCGGACGACCACAAATTCATGTACATTGATGTTCTATCACATATCGAAAGCGAGATGAAGAATAGATGAACTACGATGAAATGATTCATGAACTGATGCAGCGTGTAGGTGCTCTTGAACAGGAAGTAGCGGCTCTTATGGAAATCAGTTCGTCAATGATAATCGCGATGCAGGAAGCGGGGATTGAAATTGATTAGCGCGTTCATACACAATCAGAACCCGATGTTTCCGTCAATCACGTGTGTCGATAGGCCACGTGGCTCCTTGTGGCATTTGGAATTCCGTGAATCGGTAACGAACAACGTGTCCCTCGCAATGCAGTTCCGAACGCACGACGCCCTTACGGAATTCCTTCGGTTGCTCGCCGCGTCGTATTCGCTCGCGGTGGAGAACGTGGAAGCCGAACGCAAGGCGAACGACATGCGTTGCGTCGAAAACGCCGTGACCGTCGATGAAGCGAACCCTCCTTGTTGACGGAGATATTGTTGTCTATCAGGTAGCGGCCGCAGCGGAAAAACCCATCCACTGGGGCAACGGACTCTGGACGCTCCACGCCGACGAAAATGAAGCGCGTGCGGCTGTGGATAGGAAACTTGCCGAATACATGGAAACGCTTGAAGCTGACGAAATGATTCTTGCGTTATCCGACACGACGAACTTCCGCTATAATGTTTACCCAGAGTATAAATCCAACCGAAAAGATAAACGTCAGCCAATGTTACGGGAACAGTTGAAACAGTATTGCATCGACGCATACAACACGTTTCTCTGGCCCGGACTGGAAGGAGACGACGTACTCGGAATACTTGCAACGTCGCCGGTGATCGTCAAGGCAAAGGAAAAAGTTATCGTGTCCGAAGACAAGGACATGCGAACAATCCCCGGCCTGTACTGCAATTTTAAGCACTACGCCGAAGACGGAATCCGCACCATAACGGAAAACGAAGCGGCGTGGTGGCACTTGACACAGACCTTGACCGGCGACACAGCGGACGGCTATCCCGGCTTGCCCGGCTGTGGCCCGAAGGGAGCGGAAAAAATTCTCGGGACGGATCCGGCAGAGTGGACGTACCCCATCATGTGGCCGAAGGTTGTGGAAGCATACGCAAAGAAACACTTATCAGAGGAAGTAGCCTTGCAGATGGCGCGGATAGCTCGCATCTGCCAACGAGATGACTATAACTTTGCAGAAAAGAGGGTAATCCTATGGAAGCCAAACGTATAATCGCGCTCTATTCCGATTCGCCGATGGTAGGAAAGACCACTGTTGCTCAGATGCTTGCGACGAAGGGCGACTATCAGATACTTTCCTTCGCTTCACCGCTCAAGGAAATGCTTGAAGCACTCCTTCGGAACTGTGGAATCCAGAACACCGAAGAATACCTGTACTCTCCGAAGCACAAGAACGACCCCATTCCCGAGTGCGGCGGCAAGACGGCCCGGCAGTTGATGCAGACGCTTGGCACCGAGTGGGGACGGAAGACCGTCTACCACAACCTTTGGCTCAAACTCATGGGAACGAGGATACAGCGAGCGTTCGACGCGGGGTATTCCGTGATCGTGGACGACATGCGGTTTCGGAACGAGTATGATTCACTTGCTTTTCTTGGTGCGTGGATGATCCGTTTGTATCGTCCCGGCGTCACGTATCAGACGAATCACACAAGCGAAGGTCAGTTGAAAAGCATGTCGTTCGATTTTCACCTGTCGAACGGCGGTACGCTAGACGAGCTAGCCGCGAAGGTGGATGCGCTTCATGACGTTATTCTTGATTCCGAA
>CALMZW010000344.1 GCA_937870605.1 uncultured Synergistaceae bacterium | reverse complement strand
CGGCAAGGATGGAAGCATCCGATTTCCGCTGCTTCTTTTCTTCGGTTTTGATCTGTTCCCACGCAACAAGAACATCTTCACTCGTCTCAATATTTCCGGGCGCAGATCCGTCGAACGATTGATCCTTTGCGAAAACATGCGGATGCCTCCGGATGAGTTTTGAGGAAAGTGCGCGAAAAATGTCACTCATCCGGAAAGAGTCCGTTTCCTCGGCAATACATGCGATGAAAATCACCTGAAGGAGAAGGTCTCCTGCTTCCTCGCATATTTCTTCCTTTTCACCGTCTCCGATCGCGTCAACCAATTCGTACGCTTCTTCGACGATGTACGCTCTCAGGCTTTCGAGCGTTTGCTTCCGATCCCACGGACATCCTCCGGGGGCCCGCAAGCGTCGCATGATCCGGAACAGTTCATCGAAAGCGTCTCCATACAGTTCGGTTTTCATGACATCATTCTCCTATCGCGACAACTCTACCCGAGGCAGGGTCTGAACAAAGCGCTTCCACGACGTCGGCGATCGCCGGAGCGCCACCCGGCCCGACAGCTTTGTCTTCAAGCACGATCCAGCGTTTTTTTGTCCGGAGCAACGAAAAGACTGTCGGCGAATGTCCTGTCAGCACCGATTCCTTCTTTGTCGCCCTGAAAGCGTCGATTCCGGCGCGAGCGCCAGCGTTGCGAATCAGCGTCATTCCCCAAAGCACCCGCAGTTCTTCGGGAACAGGCCCGAAGCGGTCGAGAATTTCGTCGAGAAGCGCACGAAATTCCTTCGGGTCGTCTTCTTTCAGAAACCTTCGGAACAATGTTATCCGCACGCTTTCCTGCGGGATATACGAGGAAGGAATCCCCGCCGGTAGATCCGCATCGATACGGATAAACTTCTTGTCCTCTCCCCGAAGCCTCGCGATTTCGTCTTCCAACGTCTTCATGTAGAACTGGAAACCGGACCTGTCATGCTTCCCGTGTTGCGACGTCCCCAGGATATCGCCGCCGCCACGGATTTCCAGGTCCTGGCGGGCCAATCCGAAGCCCGCGCCGATCTCCGAAAAACTTGCGATCGCCTCCAGACGTTCCGTTGTCTCCTGACGCAACAAGGCGTGTTCCGGATAGAAGAAAAAGGCGTAGGCCTCCTGCTCTCGTCTGCCTATCCGGCCTCGCAGCTGGTACATCTGCGCAAGTCCCAGTTCCTGCGCGTCGTCGATAATCAGCGTATTCGCCCGAGCGACATCGAGGCCGCTCTCTATAATGGTCGTACATAACAGTATATCGTACGCGCCGTTATAAAAATCCGTCATTGTCTGCTCAAGTTCCCGCTCCGGCATCTGGCCGTGCGCAACGACGGTCCTCGCTTCGGGGAATACGCTTTCGAGATATCGTTTTTTCTCTTCGATACGCGATATCCTGTTCACGACGAAAAAAACCTGCCCGCCACGGCTCAGCTCCCGTTTCACGGCGCGCAGCATCGTCTCGTTCTTCCATGGGGTCGTGACGGTCAAAACCGGTCGTCTCCTGTGCGGCGGCGTGTTGATGGTCGAGATATCCCGAATTCCCCTGAGAGACATCGAGAGGGTTCGCGGAATCGGCGTCGCACTGAGCGTCAGGACGTTGATGTCTTTACGGGCATGTTTGAGCCGTTCCTTGTGCA
>CALMZW010000343.1 GCA_937870605.1 uncultured Synergistaceae bacterium | reverse complement strand
GTGGTCTCTCAAGAGCTGGGAACGCTCTCCGGCGCTCATGATTCCCATGGTCTACGCACAGGCCAGCCTCCTGATAAGCTCGTTTCTGATGTGTTTCTACTTTATCATCGAATTCGTCGACTATTTCCGGCAGGGCCTCGGGAAACCACCCTTTGAACTTCCGTACGAAGCCCCCGAGCTTTTCAGCGAAACGGACGATTCTTCTGACACAGTTGTTCCCTCCAGGGGCAAGGAGGCATCATAAATGCATATTCTGATCGACCTCGTCATCCTTGTTTCGACAATCATCTTCGGAATTCCTGTTCCTTTCTGCTTCATGGCGGCTGCGCTGTACATGGGACTGATCTTCTTCCCCGACTTTTCGTTCCTGATGACGGTCGGGTTTCGGGGACTCAATTCATTGACGCTTCTGTCCATTCCTTTCTTCATCATGGCCGGCGCGCTTATGGGGAGTTCCGGCATAGCGGAGCGCCTTACGAACTTTGCGAACTCGATGCTCGGCCGGATCAAGGGCGGCATGGGAGCAGCCACCATCGTCTCCTGCGCGATATTCGGCGCAATATCCGGCACGTGTTCGTCCGCAGTCGCATGCATCGGCAGCATCATGATCCCGAGACTCGAAACCCTCGGCTATCCGCGATCGTACAGCACTGCTATGGTCAGTTGCGCCGCAGTCCTCGGGCAACTCATCCCTCCCAGCGTCCCGATGATTCTCTACGGATGGGTCACACAACAATCCGTTGCCGCATGCTTCCTTTCAACGGTTATCCCGGGGCTTCTCACGATGACGATTTTCTGCCTCATCAACTTTTATCTGTGCCGAAGCATCCCGACGATCAAGGTGGACCCCCCCCTTGCACCCAGAGAACGGAATCGCGCGATTTTCGCATCTCTGAAGGACGGCATCTGGAGTCTGCTCATGCCGGTCATCATTCTCGGAGGTATTTACGGAGGCATTACGACGCCCACGGAATCCGCGGCAGTGGCTGTCGCCTACTCCGTTTTCGTCGGGTTCTGCATCCACAAGGAACTCACCGTCAAGATTCTTGGAAAAGCCCTCTATACGTCCGCCACAACGAGCGGCGTCATTACATTGATGCTTTTCTTCGTAACGATTCTTGGAAGATTGTATACAATGAAACAGGTCCCGATGCAAATCGCATCATTTCTTCTGGGTTTTTCGGACAATAAAATCGTCATTCTCATTATGGTGAACGTCTTCCTGATCATCATCGGCATGCTCATGGACGACCTGAGCGGAACAATGCTCTCCGCGCCGCTCCTTATGCCCCTGATGCTGAAGATCGGCGTCCATCCGATCCACTTCGCTGCAATCCTCGGGACGAACCTCGGACTCGGGAACGTCACACCTCCCACCGCGCCAATCCTCTATCTCGGAGGCCGCATAGGAAATGTTCCGATAGATCAATACATAAAACCGGCGTTGATTTTCATGATTTTCGGCAACATTCCCATCATCATCCTGACAACGTATTTCCCCGGGCTTTCCATGTGGCTCCCGCGACTGCTCATGGGGGTAAAATAGAGCAACGATAGGATATCCTTTTGAAGGGAGGTGGCCGACGGATCCGGAGGATCGAATCAGCGGCGGTATTCATAAGGGGATCTTGAGGAGTTTTCTTCTGTGAGCTTTGAATGGAGGTGTACGATGAGCACGAAACGATCACTGGCTCTCATTTTTGCACTTGTTCTCACACTCGGCATCGTCGCCACGATCGGACAGACACCTGCACAGGCTGAACCGCAGTACAAGTGGAGGCTCGGCCAGGTGCACCCGGTTGACAGCGATTTCGACGTCCGGGCAAAAGCGTTCTCCAAAAAGGTGTTCGACCGGAGCAAGGGATGCATCCAGATCGATATTTTCTCCGGCGGCGTTCTTGGCGACTGGACAGAGACGTTTGAAATGCTTATGC
>CALMZW010000342.1 GCA_937870605.1 uncultured Synergistaceae bacterium | reverse complement strand
CTCATCTGGTCGGAGGGCCTGAAAGTCCGCCTCGCTCCGCCGACGGGAACGCACTGGATGGGAACGGACCTCTTCGGCCGGGACATTATGAGCCGCGTGATCTTCGGAGCGCGGATCTCGCTCCAGATCGGCATCTTCGCGACGGTCGTCTCGCTGTGCATCGGCGTGCCGCTCGGCGCTGCGGCCGGATTTTTCGGAGGCCGCGTCGACGATCTCATCTCCTGGCTCATCAATGTCGTATTCGCCTTCCCGTTCTTCCTCTTCGTTCTCGCCATTATCGCGGTCTTCCGCAATCCCGGAATGCTCGTCGTCTTCACGGCGATCGGTCTCGTCAACTGGGTCTCCATCGCCCGCGTCACGCGCGCGCAGTTCATCTCGCTGCGGGAGCGCGAGTACGTGGAGGCGACGAAGGCGCTCGGCCTTCCCACCCGGCGGGTTATCTTCCGGCATATTCTTCCGAACGCGCTTGCGCCGGTGATCGTTCAGGCGACGCTCGGAATGGGGAGCGTCATCATGGTCGAGGCGGGGCTCGCCTTCATCGGCTTCGGGGCGCAGCCCCCGATCCCGAGCTGGGGACTGATGATCTCCGAGGGACAGAAGTATCTCGCCACCGGCCAGTGGTGGTGGACGCTGTTTCCCGGCGTCGCGATCATGTTCACGGTGCTTGCGTTCAATTTCGTGGGGGACGGTCTCCGGGACGCCCTCGACGTCAGGCTGAAGAGGTAGTCGCGATGTCGCTGCTCGATATCAGGGATCTCAGAACATATTTCGATACGGACGCAGGGCTCGTGAAGGCCGTCGACGGCGTATCGTTCAGCGTGGAGCCGGGCGAGACGCTCGGGCTTGTCGGCGAGTCGGGCTGCGGAAAGAGCGTCACGGCCCTCTCGATCCTGCGCCTGCTTCCGAAGCCCGTGGGGCGGATCGCCGGAGGCGGCATCCTCTTCGACGGAAAGGATCTCGCGTCCCAGTCGGAGGAACGGATGCGAACGATCCGGGGCAACCGGATTTCCATGATCTTCCAGGAGCCCATGACGAGCCTCAATCCCGTCTTTACGATCGGGGAACAGATCATGGAGCCGCTGCGGCTCCATCAGCGCATGGACCGGAAGCAGGCCTTCGGAAAGGGTGTCGAGCTTCTGGATATGGTCAGCATCCCATCGGCCCGGCAACGAATGAGCGACTATCCGCACCAGCTTTCCGGCGGCATGCGCCAGCGCGCGATGATCGCGATGGCGCTCGCGTGCAACCCGGCGCTGCTGCTTGCGGACGAACCGACAACGGCGCTCGACGTGACCGTCCAGGCGCAGATTCTCGATCTCATGAATGAACTCCGGCAACGGCTGAATTCGGCGATTCTCTTCATCACGCACGATCTCGGCGTCATCGCGCAGATGGCGCATCGCGTCGTCGTCATGTACGCCGGAAAGGTCGTCGAGAAGGCGCCGGTCCGGGATCTGTTCCGCGATCCGGGGCACCCGTACACGCGCGGGTTGCTCCATTCGATCCCGAAGCTCACGACGACGGCCCGCCGGCTCGGGGTCATTCCGGGCGTCGTCCCGAGTCCGCTCGCCTTTCCGAGCGGGTGCAAGTTCCATGACCGTTGCTCCGAGCGTATGGATCGCTGTTTAAAGGAAGAACCGCCGCTCTTCGCGCTTCCCGGAGGACGCGCGGTCCAGTGCTGGCTCCGTGACGGCAATCCGGTGGAAGGAGGAACTTCCGATGCATACTGACGCTGACGCTCCGATCCTTCAGGTGCGCGGCCTGAAGAAGCATTTCCCGATCCGGAAGGGCATCTTCCGGAATGTCGTCGGACTGGTGAAGGCCGTCGACGGCGTCGACCTGGCCATCCGCCGGGGAGAGACGCTCGGGCTTGTCGGCGAGTCCGGCTGCGGAAAATCGACGCTCGGTCGCACGCTCATGCACCTTCTGCCGCCGACCGCCGGAACCGTGCTCTTTGACGGCGAGGATGTCGGCGAGACGTTGAAGAAGGATCCGTCGGGCATCCGCAGGCGCATCCAGATCATTTTTCAGGACCCCTACGGAAGCCTGAACCCGCGCATGACGGTCCGCGAGATCGTCGGCGAGGCGGTGCGCTATCACGGCGTCGTCACTGAAAAAAAGGAACTCGACGAATACGTCGTGAAAGTCCTCGTCCGGGCCGGGCTCCGGCCGGAACACCGCTTCCGCTATCCGCACGAGTTTTCGGGAGGCCAGCGCCAGCGTATCGGCATCGCGCGCGCCCTCGCGATGAACCCGGAATTCATCGTCTGCGACGAGCCGGTCAGCGCGCTCGACGTTTCGATCCAGAGCCAGGTGCTCAACGAACTGCGCGACCTGCAGGAAGAGCTTGGGCTGACCTATCTGTTCATCACGCACAGCCTGTCGGTGGTCAAATTCATCTCCGACCGGATCGCGATCATGTACCTTGGAAAGATCGTCGAACTGGCGCAAAAAGACGAGGTCTTCGCGCATCCGCTGCATCCGTACACGCAGGCGCTCCTGTCCGCGATCCCGCAGCCCGATCCGGAGGACCGGGGGCGGCGCATCCTGCTGGAAGGCGATCTGCCTTCGCCGGCGAATCCGCCTCAGGGGTGCCGATTCCATACTCGCTGTCGCCATGCGACCGCCCGCTGCGCGGAACAGGAGCCCCCGTTCCGGGACCAGGGCGACGGTCACTGGGCGGCTTGTTTCCTTCACGAGAAATAAAAAACCGGGAGGGGGCCTCCCGGTTTCGCAATCCGCTATCCGATTGCGGCGCGCAGGAAACGCATCAGGTTTCCGCCGAGAATGTTTTCGATCTCCTGCTCCGCATAGCCGCGGAGCAGGAGTTGTTCCGTCAGGAGCGATGCGTTCGAATGTCCCTTGATGCAATCGTAATTCACGAACGGCCCGGGGCCGGAAAAATCGCGCATCTCATCGCAGAAGTCGAATCCGAATCCCACCGCCTGCGTTCCCGCGAGATCCCTGATATGGTCCACGTGGTCCGCGAGTTCGACCGCTGTCATCGTGGCGTGTTCGGCGTCCCCGACGAACGTGCTGCACACGTTCATGCCCATCATTCCGCCGCGCGAAGCGAGTGTCCGGATCTGCGCGTCGGTGAGGTTGCGCATCGTGCCCGCGAGGGATCGGCAGTTGGAGTGCGAGGCGAGCACCGGACCATCGTGGAACGCGAAAACGTCCGCGAGTCCTTCGTCGTTGAGATGACTGACGTCAAGATACATTCCGAGCCGGGCGGCTTCACGGAGCAGCCGGACGCCGAAATCGGTCAGGCCGCCCTTGCGTCCCTCGTCGACGGGCTTGAAAAAGCAGCCGTCGGCGGCATGGTTCCGTCTGCTCCATGTGATGCCGACACCCCGGACGCCCAGTTCGTGAAAGACGCGCAACAGGCCCAGGTCGGATCCGAGCGGCTCGACGCCCTCGAACGAGAGCAGGATCGCGAGTTCGCCGCGTTCCTTCGCGGCAACGATCTCGCTCGTATTCCGGCAGAGTGTGAAGAGGCCGGGGCTTTCCTCGAGTTCCTCGTGCAATGCGGCGATCTGGTCGAGTGCGTTGCGGAGCGCCTGTTCGGGGAGAAATGCGTTCTCGACGAAGAGCGACGAGATGACCAGATCGACGCCGCCCTCTCGAAGCGATGGAAGATAGTCCGTTTCGATGACCTTCGTGCGTCCTTTGAGGCGCTTTTTCAGTATCAGCGGCAGAAGATCGAAGTGGGCGTCCGCGACAAAAAAACATTTGTGCCGGTCGCACGCCCGAAGTGCGGTTTCGGTGGTTCGTTCCATGAAAAACCCTCTCCTTTATTTGCCTTCGCCGCGCGCTATTTCCCGGCGCGGTTGGATCAACCGGATGAAACCCGGGCGAATGCGTCGCTCGGGAATACGTATGGTACGTCAGGAGGCGCAATGTATGCGAGTTGCACCGTATCAGGCCGGTGAACCGGCCGATCTGTTGTGTGTTCCGGTGTTCGAAGGGGAAGCTCCTTTTTCTGCGGCATTCCCCGGTTTTTCGGGTATTTTGGACCAGGCGGGACGTTTCCCGAAAGATCCCGGCAAAAAGGGATCCATTCGCGTCGTTCCCGTGCGGGACGCCTCCGTAAAAGCGCTGCTGCTGGCCGGGCTCGGAAAACGCCCTGCTTCCGCTTCCGCGACGGCGACCGTCTACCGGAACAGAATGGCCGAGTGTGTCCGCCACGCGATCTCCCTCGGGTTCGTCAGCGTGACCGCGCTACTTCCCGACGCGCCGGATTTCCATATCTCCCGCTCGGTTGCAGAAGGAGCGGTCCTCGGGAACTACGTCTTCCGCACGTACTGGACGACCGACTCGCACCCGGAGAAGACGGATATGGAGACCTTCACGCTTGTCGGAGCGGACCCCGACGGGCTTGACCGGGGCGTTCTGTTCGGCGGGGCGCAGGCGTTCGCGCGGGATCTGGTCAACGAACCGGGCAACGTCATCAATCCGCTGACGCTGGCCGACCGGGCGCTGGCCCTCGCGAAGGAAAACGACCTCGAATGCACCGTCTTCGACGAAAACGACCTCCGGAAGATGGGCATGAACGCGCTGCTCTCCGTCGGGCAGGGCTCCCGGACGCCCCCCCGCCTGATTCATCTCGTCTATCGCCCCGAAGCCCCGTCCTCGCGGCGCGTGGCGCTCGTCGGCAAAACGGTGACCTTCGACAGCGGCGGTCTCTGCATCAAGACGCGCGACGGCATCAAGACGATGAAAACGGACAAGACCGGGGGGTGCAACGTCCTCGCGATCATGCGCGCGCTCGGAAAGCTCCGGCCCGATGTCGAAGTCCACGGCATCCTCGGCGCCGTCGAGAATATGCCCGACGGAAATTCGTACCGACCCGACGACATCATCCGGACGATGAGCGGCAAAACCATCGAAATCCTGAATACCGACGCCGAGGGGCGCGTGACGCTGGCCGACGTCCTCACGTACGCCTGCCGCGTCCGGCCGGACGCGCTCGTCGATATGGCGACGTTGACCGGCGCGGCCGTGACGGCGCTCGGAAACTACACCGCCGCGATTGTCTCCGATCACGACGAGCTGAGCGCCGACCTGACCGCG
>CALMZW010000341.1 GCA_937870605.1 uncultured Synergistaceae bacterium | reverse complement strand
ACGCGCGAATAGACGCACGTGTTCCGGAATTTTCCGTCGAGGTCCAGCCGCTCGTTTCGAAGCGTCCCTTCAAGCTCGAATCCGGCGCGTTCGGCAAGACGCCGGCTCGCGATATTGCGTTCATCGGTCGTGAGAAAGACGCGCGAGGCCGCAAGTTCGCGCAGCGCATGCTCCGCGAGCGCGCGGACGCCCTCCGTGATCAGCCCTCTGCCCCGATACGCCGTGCGCCCCCAGTAGCCGACCTCGAACCGACGAAGCTCCCAGTTCGCCCGGTGCAGTCCGCTGCCGCCCACAAGCGCCCCCGACTCCCGAAGAATGAAGAACGCCATCAGGTCTTCGTTCAACAGGAAGCGTGCGTACGCGCGACGGCAGGACAGTTCGGACTGTTCGACCGTCGGCGGCGGCGTCACCCAACCGAGCCACCGTTTGAGTTCCTCTCGCGATTCCAGAATCGCCCTGTTGAGCATGGGGCCGTCGCCCGGCCGTGCAACGCGGACGACAAGCCGTTCCGTCTCGAGAATTTCCGGAAGAACATTTCGCAAACCGTTCACCCGCTTTCCGATGAAATCACGCCATAGCGATGTGGACGCGCAGTCCGGACCGGACGTCCGGCGCACGGCCGACATCGACGGAAACGAAAAAAAGGTCGGGCTCAAATGCGCTGTCGCCGCATCCGGCCCGACCTTTCAATTGCGTATGCCGCGCCCGGAACGTTCCGTGCGGGCTACTTGCCGACCGCCTTGCGGAGCATTTCGAGCAACAGCTGCTCCATCTGCGTATTCCCGTTTCCGTTCTGTCCCTGATAGTAATTCGGAAACGGCCGCTGATCCGAGTGTCCTTGATAGTGGTTCGGAAACGGCCGATGATCCGACTGCCCCTCATAGTATCCGGGGTAGTAGTAATACGGTCCGGGCGCATGGATCACGCGCTGTCTTCCCCCGAAGGAGTTCCCGCACTGCGGACAACTCTGATACCGTCCCTGTTCGTACGTCGCTCCGCAGTAGCCGCACTGGATCGTGTTATACCCGTTTCCTCCGATATAGACCGTGCTCTGTTTCTTCTGATTCGGGTCTCCCCTGTCGTAGTTCGGTTCCGCGAGGGCGCACCCCGCCGCGAGGACCGACATCGTCACCAGCAACACCGCAACAATGATCTTTCTCATCGTCCTCAACCTCCTTCGCCGGAGCGTCCGCCGCTCCGAAGCATTTCGTCGAAATCGTCCGGCCGCTCGTCGTTCCGGCAGTCCTCTTTCATGCGTATTATACCCCCTTCAGGGGACCGGATACCCGTAATTCCCGCACCGGAGGCGTCGCTTAACCATTCTTAAGAGAGCGTCGGGGGATGAGAGAACACCGCATTTCGGGTATAATGCAGCGGCATTGCATTTTGCCCGATATGGAACAGCCCCGAGGCGCTCGAAGCCGGAGCCGCGTCGGCGCGATCTGACGATCTCCCAAAAACCGCACACATTCCGTCCCGGCGCGAACTTGACACGGCCCTGCGTCGTCTCTACGATTCCCGTATGGAGAGACCAAGATCCGACAGGAGGGATATCGCCGTGACACAACCCAAGAAGGCCGTGTACTTTTTCTGCGTGCATTCCGTCGACCATGTGGCCGGACACGTCTTCGAGGCCGCCCGAAAGCTGCACGGCCCCGGCGAGACCGATATTCTCGTCGACCGGGATCCCGTGCTCCGTTACACCGACGAAAAGGGCGACTCGTTCTGGTTCGTGCGGACCGAGCGCGTCGTCAGCCACGACTTCACGCACTACCTGCCGATCATGCAGCGGCATTTTTCCGACTTCGACCTCGCGGGAATCATCACCTGGCATGCGGGCGAGAACGCGCCCGACAACATCCTGACGACGCACACGACCGGCGACGTGGATTCGGGATCGTTCGGCCCCGCGAACCCCGAATACATGCGCAATCTGCTCCTCGCCATGGAACGAAGCCGCGTCGACGCCGGACTCGAAACGTACCGAACGACCACCGAGGCGACGCACTGGTCGGGGATGGTCTACGGCGGCGGCGCTCCCGACCTGATCCCGCAGTACCCCGTTCCGGTCCTGGACATCGAAATCGGAAGCAGCCCGGACTGCTGGTCGAACCCGACCGCTGCTGCGGTGCTCGCGACGTCGCTCTTCGGCGTCTTCGGCGGGGACGGACGCCGCGCCAGGCGCCTGCTCTGCGCGGGGGGCGTCCACTTCGAGCCGTCGTTCGCCGCGGCGGCGCTCCAGACGTGGGACGACTGGGGGTTCGCCGTCTCCCACATCCTCGCGAACCAGTGGCTCGTGACCGGACGCTACGAGAACGAGGACGGACCGGAGCGGCTCGACGCCTGCGTGCGTTCGATCGCGGGCGGCATCGACGGCATCGCGTTCCACGACAACCTGAAGGGCGTCTACAAGGACCGTTTCCGCGCCCTGGGCGCGAAGCTCGGCATCCCGGCGTTCAAGCACCAGACGCTGCGCCGCCCGGAAACGATCGCCTGGGCCGACCGGCAGACATGAAAACGAGGGCGCCGGGCGTCCGCCCGGAGCCCTCTTCTGTCGCCGGCGTTCCTACTCCACGTAGTCCATCCGGTCGATCACCTTGTACATCAGGTAGACCATGACGTCCTCGATGGGGTTGTTCCGGTAGTAATAGTTGTTCTCGGTGTACGGAACCGGACCGTACCACCCCGGATGTCGCGGTCTCGGACCGTACGGCGGCCGGTGCATGAAGGGCCTCGGACCGTACGGCGGTCTGTGGTCGTAGGGCCTGGGGCGTATGATCGGCCGGTGATCGTACGGCCTCGGACCGATCGGCGGTCGATGATCGAACGGCCTCGGACGTATGTTCGGCCTGTGATCGAACGGCCTCGGACGAAATTCCGGCCTGTAGTCGAACGGACGCCGGCCGGGATATGGCCCGTTCGGAGGCCGGTGCATCCGGGCATCCGGAGGCGTCATGCCCTGCGGCCCCCTGTAGTACTGAATCTGCGGACGATTGCCGTCACTCGGTTCCGCGCAGACAATCTCCGCCCCGACAACCAGAAACGCCAGCGCGGTGAAAATCGTTGCGACAAGTACCTTTTTCATTGCCATCACCCTCCCTGGTGTTGTCCAAAAAACACCGAACGTTCGGTCTTCGATGCTTCGCGACCCGTCGATCGCTCCCCTTTCCTTTCCTCCCGGGCGACCGCTGCCCGGAATTCTTTTCCCGCCTCCGTCCGTTCCGTCGTCCGGAAGCGTTTTCAAGGAAAATTTTACCCTTTTCCGACCCCCTGTACATGGGTAGTTCCTCGATTTTTAACTTTCTTTACCAATCTAAAGATACGTAAAGAATGGTCGCGAACCAGCATGGAATCAGGGTTTATCGCGATAAGAAACCGGAGTTGGACGTCCGGCGGCCGCCCTGGCGCGCCTTCCCGCGCGACGCGTGTGACGCGTGGATCACGAGCCAAAAGCACATAATGCACTACACCGCTCTCGCCGCTTGGGATAGAAAATGGATCCATCGATGTAGCCGATACGCCGCAAAAGCGGTATGATTATCGCGATTCTGCTCTTCGCCTTGCGCGTCCCGGTGATTTCGCCCGAAACGCCGGATGCGCGGGCGGGAGCGTGCGTGCGGTTCTGGAAGGTCCCGGGCGTCTGTTCCCGGGAAGATGGAAGGAGGAGAATGCGAACATGAACATAGGAAAGGTTTCCCGCGTTCTATTGCTGGGAGCGGCTGTCGGCGTCGCCGCGACGGCCGCTGTGGCGTGCACGCCTCTCGGCGTCGGGCCGAAGGCGTCGGTTGACGGCTCCGTCCTGGTGTCTCACACCTGCGACGGCTGGTACGATCACAGGATCCAGATCGTTCCCGGAGGAGAGCACAAGGCCGGCGAAATGATCGACGTCATGGTCGATCCGTGCCTCGGGACGCGCCCGGACAAGCCGCTCGTCAAGACCGGGCAGATTCCTCAGGCCGCGAAGACGAACACGTATTTCCACATCGGCTACCCCTTCATGAACGACAAGCAGCTCATGATGGGCGAGTTCACGTGGAGCGGCCGCGACGAGCTCGCGAGCCCCAAGGGCCTGTTCTACATCGCGAACCTCGAGATCTACGGCCTGCAGCGCGCCTCGACGGCCCGCGAAGCCATCAAGGTCATGGGCGAACTTGCGGAGAAGTACGGCTACGCCGACGGCGGCGAGACGCTCGTGATCGGCGACTCAAAGGAACTCTGGGTCTTCGAGGTCTGCGGCGGCGGCCTCCTCTGGACGCCCGAGAGCGGAACCCCCGGCGCCCACTGGGCCGCGCAGCGCGTCCCCGATGACGAGGTCTTCGTCGGAGCCAACCGCGCCCGCATCGGCGAGCTGCGTTTCGACGACTCCGCGAACTTCATGGCCTCTTCGCGGATCACCGAACTGGCCGAGAAGATGGGGTGGTGGAAGAAGGGCCTTCCGTTCAACTACGCAAAGGTCTTCAATCCGGAACCCTACGGCGCTCCGTTCTACCAGAGCCGCCGCGAGTGGCGGGCGCTCAGCCTGCTCGCACCCTCGAAGCAGTTCCCGATCCACGACGAATACACGGACTATCCCTTCTCCATCAAGCCGGACAAGAAGCTCAGCGTCAAGGACATCATGGACATCTACAGCGACCACATGGAGGGAACCCCCTACGACCTGACGAAGGACGCGGCTTCCGAGCCCTTCGGCAACCCGAACCGCTGGCCCGTCGCCAAGGAACACAAGCCGGCCGGACGCGAGGGACAGGACTGGGAACGCCCGATCGCGATCTTCCGCTGCTCCTACAGCTTCGTGTCGCAGAGCCGCGCCTGGCTGCCCGATCCCGTCGGCGGCGTTCTGTGGTTCGGCGAGGACGCGCCCGATACGACCGTCTACGTCCCGATCTACTGCGGCGTGACGGAGCTTCCGAAACCCTGGACCGTGGGCAAGCGCCACGAGTTCGACCCCGAGAGCGCCTGGTGGGCCTTCAACCTCGTGAACAACTGGGCCAACCTGCGCTGGGACGCGATGTACAAGGAGATCCGCGAGAAGAAGGCGAGCTATGAGGATGTCTTCTTCTCAAAGCAGGCCGAAACCGAAGCCAGGGCCGTCGAGCTGTACAAGAAGGATCCGGCGCAGGCCGTCGCCTTCCTGACGCACTACACGTCCTCGAACCTCGACAAGGTCGAAAAGGGCTGGTGGAACTTCGCCTGGCATCTGATCGGAACGTATTACGACGGCGGCCAGATCAACTCCAAGGGCGCCATGCTGAAGCCGGGCTACCCGAAGGCGTACCTGGAAAAGGTCGACTTCGGCGGAACGGCCGTCCGCGACCTCGAAGCGATCAAGAAGACGAAGTAGCTCCGACAATACATGTCGCCACGCATCGGGCAAGGGCCTTCGCGGCCTTTGCCCGATGTTCTCGAAAGACAGGGAGGGAATGAATATGAAGAAAGCGGCAATCGCGCTCCTCTTCGTTGCGGCGCTGGCGGTTTCGGCGTTCGCGGCGGACGTTCCGAAGCTCGAGGGGCCCTATATCGTCACCACGTGCGGCCAGAGTCCCGGAGCCGTCATGATCGGCATGTCGGCCAAACAGGCCGGCGTGAAGGCCGACTACAACAACAAACTGACCGCCGACGACGTGAAGGGCGACTACAAGACGCTCATCGTCACGAGCGGGACGAGCATGAAGGGTATGGGCGCGGCCGGAACGAACGTCGACGCCGAGATCGACCGCTGCTCGAAGGCCATCGCGGCCGCGAAGAAGGCCGGAATGACGGTCATCGGAGCGCACGTCGAGGGCATGGCTCGCCGGACGGACAGCTCCGACGCGGCATCCATCGAGGCCGTCATGAAGGACGCGGACGTGGTCCTCGTCGTGATCGACAGCGACAACGACGGGTTCTTCACGAAGTACGCGGAAACCCACAAGAAACCCCTCATCAAGATCAAGGACGCCCTCGCGATCGGACAGGTGCTCAAGTAGGAAACGACGACCGGGGGCCTCGTTCTCGGGCCCCCGATCCATTCCGCAGTGAAAGGATACGTTCACGATGACCATGTTTCATCATTCGATGCTGGTGCTTCTTTGTATCGTACTGGCGTTCGGCGTGGCGAAAAAGTTCCGTCTCTCGACGGAGCTTTCGATGTTCGCGGCGGCGCTCGCGGCCCTTGCGGCCCACGTCGCGCTGCCGAAGGGGGCCGATCCCCGATCCGTGCTGTCCTTGCCCGAGATCGTGCGGCATGTGGTCGAGGGGGCATGCACCTATTACGACGTCTGCCTGATCTTCCTGACGGCGACGTATTTCATGACGCTCTACAAGCAGGCGGGCGGCGTGGCCTTCATCGTCCGCCGGATCGTCGGCGCGTTTCACGCGCGCCGGTTCGTCTGCCTCGTCCTGCTGACGTTCGTGATGCTCATCCCGGGCGCCATCACCGGCTCGGGAGCCACGACGGTCCTGACGGTCGGCGCCCTGGTCGGCTCCGTCCTCGCCGCGATGGGCGTTTCCGAGGATCGCCGAACGGCGCTGATCTTCCTGCTGGCCGCCATGAGCGCGGCGTGTCCGCCCATCAACCTGTGGGCGATGATGGCCGCGGCCGGGGCGAACATGCCCTACGTCGGCTTCGGCCTGCCGCTCGCGCTGTTGTCCGTTACGGGCGCGCTGTTTTCCACGTTCTGGCTCGCCGGACGCGGCCGGCCCGTCGAACTCGAAAAAGCGCTCGCCGACCTGCCCGAGGCGCCCGCGGCGTGGACCTGGCTGCGGGCGATGTTCCCCTTCGTCGTCCTGATCGGCCTGACGCTCGCGGGAAGGGCGTGGCCCTTCTCGTTCCCGATCCTCGGACTGCCGCTCGTCTTCATGCTGTCCGCCGTCGCCACGGCGCTCGTCAGCCCGGTGCGGCTGCGGCTGCTGGAGGTCGCGTCTACGACCGTTCACAACCTGCTCGGTCTCGTCGGCATCATGGTGGTCGTCGGAATCCTCAACCAGGCAATGACGCTCACGGGAGCCCGCGGACTGCTCTCCCTGGCCGTCGTGACGCTTCCCGTCACGGTGCTTTTCGCTGCGCTGTGGATCATCCTGCCGGCATCCGAAGGAGTGCTCCAGTATGCCGTGGCTCCGCTCTTCGGCGTCCCGCTGATCATGCTGTTCAACATGCTCGGGCTCAACCCGGTGATTTCGCTCGCGAGCTGGGCGGTCATGTGGCCCTTGGGCGACTGCCTGCCGCCGACAGCGGTGGTCGGACGGGCGGCCGTCATGGAGCTGGGCTACACGGGCGACTACTACCGGGGCTTTGTTCGCACGGCGCTCGTTCCCATGCTCGTCATCCTCGCCATGTGCACCGCGGTCATGATATACAGCAGGGAACTCGGCGCCCTGATCGGAGGCTGATACAATGGATTCCGTCACCCTCAGCACCGTCGTCATGGTGCTCTACTATTGCATCAACGCGTTTTTCCTCGTCGCCATCGTCGCCGGTTTCTTCCGGACGCGCAACGCGCAGGAGGCCGTCCTCTACGGAATCATGATGGTTCCCTTCGTGCTGCGCATGCTGCGGCTCAAGTAGGGGGCGACGCGGCATGAATCTCAAATTCGTCAAAATCATGACGCTCCTCGCCGTGATCGCGTCGACGGGCGTCGCCGGGAAGCTCTTTCACGAACACCGCAGCTTCAGGGAACCCGTCGTGGCGGGCGAGGGACTTTCGTCCGTGAAAAAGCTCGGCGACTACTCGAAAAGCGTCGCAGGAACGATCAACGACGCCAACGTCTATATCTTCGACAGCGGCGTTCCGGGGGGCGCGATCCTGATCATCGGCGGCACCCACGCCGAGGAGCCGGCGGCCAACGTCTCGGCGCAGGTGTTCACGGAGAACCTCCGGGTGACGCAGGGCCGCGTGATCGTCATCAACCGCATCAACACGAGCGCCTCCACCTGCACGCGGCTCGGCGAGGCCTATCCGCGCTTCTTCCACGTGAAAACCCCCTGGGGAACAAAGAAATGGCGCATGGGCGACCGGACGGCCAATCCGCTCGACTCCTGGCCCGATCCCGAAGTCTACATCCACTACCCCAGCGGCCAGAATCTGGCCTACATGGACGTCCGCAACCTGAACCGCAACTGGCCGGGCAGACCCGACGGAATGCTCACGGAGCGGACCACCTTCGCCGCGATGGAACTCATCCGCGCCGAGAAAGCAGACCTGACGATGGACTTCCACGAGGCCGAACTGGAATACCCGGTCGAGAACACGATTGTCACCCACCAGAGGGGCAACGAGGTCGCCGCGATGACGTCGATGATGCTGACCTCGCAGACGTTCGACGTGCCGATCGGAATGGAGTTCTCCCCGACCGCGCTGCACGGCCTGAGCCACCGGGAGATCGGCGACCACTCCGACGCGGTATCGTACCTCGCGGAAGTGGCGGAGCCGATGCTCGACCGGATCCGCGGGATCACGGACGAGGAGCTTCTGATGTCCGGCCGCGACCGGTTCGTCATGAAAGCCGGCGAGCACAAGCTCCTCTACGCGCCCATCGACGAAAAGGGATGGCCCGCGGACAAGCGGATCGCCCGGCACGTGACGACCGTGATGACCCTGCTTCAGGTGCACAACATGCTTCACCCCGACCGGGCGATCCTCGTCGAGGGGATCCCCTCCTACGCGGAGATGATCGAAAAGGGCGTCGGCGCGTTCCTGCACGACCCCTCGGCCGCGCCGAAAGGCCGGGTCTTCTACGACTGATTCCGAACGCCGACAAATCTCCGGACAGATAAAGAAGAGAGGCCCCGCGAAACGCGCGGGGCCTCTCTTTCGTTTGGGATCGGGACGCGCGACATGCCGGAGCACCTTGTACCGCGTTCACCCGCACGAAGGACGCAACCGTTCGGGGGAATCGGTAAATCGGCGGAGCGGATACCGTTTGACCTGGAGTAGGCTCCAGGTGATACGCTTCTCTTCAGCGACCCCTTCGCGGCGGGTGACGAGAAACGGGGAGCGCCCTTGTGGCGTGCGCGCATCACGAGGACTCCCGGGGGAAAGCAACTCCTGCGAAAAAACGGGTTCGTCAAAAATGATGGAGGAGGAATGAAAGAATGTTCGATACACTCGCTTCGCTCACAACGTTCGCAACGAAACATCCGCTGATGCTGTTCGTGCTGGCGGTTTCGTCCGTTTTCGCGACGCTTCCGGGAGGCGGCGCCGCTTTCGCCGCCGAGGGAACGGGGAAGAAAATCCTTGTGGCCTATTTTTCGCATTCCGGCAACACGCGCGAAATCGCGACGCAGATTCACGAAAAGGTCGGCGGCGATATTTTCGAGATCAAGGCCGTCCATTCGTACCCAGCGGAGTACAACGAATGCGTGCAGGTCGCCAAGCGGGAGCAGCAGAACGACGAACGGCCGCAGCTTGCGACGGAGATTCCGGACATGGCTTCCTACGACGTGGTGTTCCTGGGCTACCCGAACTGGTGGGGCGCGATGCCGATGCCGTGTTTCACCTTCCTGGAGAAATACGATTTTTCCGGAAAGACCATCATCCCCTTCTGCACGCACGAAGGAAGCCGCCTGGGGCGAAGCGTCAGGGACATCACACGGCTCTGCCCGAAATCGACCGTCCTCGAGGGGCTCGCGGTCCGGGGATCGAGCGTGAAATCCGCCCGGGACGACGTGGCCGGATGGCTTCGTAAACTCGGGATGACGAACTGAAACCAACAACGCGGGAGGGAACGCCGTTGACGCGAAAAATGGCGATCAAGCTGCTCATCGACCTGCTCATGACGGTTCTCATGCTTGCGGCGATGGCCTACAACCTGACCGACAATCTTGTTCATGAACTGTTGGGCGTTTTCCTTCTCGTGTTGTTTCTCGTCCACAACGCCGTGAATCGGCGCTGGTATCCGGCGATTCCGAAGGGGAGATACGACGCGGTCCGGCGCATCAATACGGCGATCACCCTGTCGCTTTGCGTCGTCATGCCGGCGCTTCTTGTCAGCGGCGTTTTCCTTTCCCGCGACGTGTTCGTCGCTTTCGGCCTGGAGGGCGGCCTGTGGGCGCGAAAACTGCACATTCTGACCGCGTATTGGGGAATTATCCTCATGTCCGCTCACATCGGAATGCACTGGGAAATGATCATGGGAGCCGTCCGGAAGATGAGCCGAACCGCTCCCATGACTCGTCGCCGCGCACTACTGCTGCGCGTCGCGGGAACGGCGGTCGCCATGTATGGCGCGTACGCGTTCTTCAAGAGAGAATTCGGTCCAAAGCTGTTTTTATCTGACACGTTCGGTTTCTGGAATTACGACGAGCCGGCCGTGTTCTTTTTCATCGATTACATCGCCGTCATGGGACTTTGCGTCTGGATCGTCCATTACATCCGGAAACTCGTGCAGAACCGCAAAAGGCAAAGCGGCGCACCTCGAACTTCTCTCGACGTCAAGTGAATCCCGGGCGATACGGGAGCGATTCCCGGCGGACTTTGTCCCCTGCGTCGCGGCCGGTGTTTCATCAAACGGCTCGGAAAACGGACGCAAGTGTTCGCCCGGAACCGCGGGGCGCAGGACCGAATGTCCGCGTCCGGCGCCCCGCGGTTCCGTTATCCTTCAAACGTCGCCGCGACGTCCTTCAGGTGTTTCACGATTTCGATATGCTGCGGGCATTGCCGCTCGCACTGCCTGCATTCGATGCACTCCGAAGCCTTGCCGTAGACCTGCGCAGCGTTGTTGTAATACACCTTTTGCGTGGAGAACAACCTGGGCGTCGCCTGCTTTTCCGCATTGTAGAGCGCGAAGTACTTCGGAATGGCGATGTTCTTCGGGCAGCCCGCGGTGCAGTATTCACAGGCCGTGCACGGGACGGTGATCGACTCGTTGATGATCGCGGCCGCCTGTTCGACGATGTCGACTTCCTCCCGCGTGAACGGAAGAAAGTCCCGCATATAGCCGGTGTTGTCGAGAAGCTGGTCCAGATTCGACATGCCGCTGAGAACCATCATCACGTCGGCCTGACTTGCGGCGAAACGAATGGCCCATGACGAAACCGACATGTCGGGGCTGTGGTCCTTGAACAACCTTTCGGCCTTCTCCGGGACCGTCGCGAGCGTTCCGCCCTTGACGGGCTCCATGACGATCACGGGCTTGCCGTGCTTCCGAGCGACCTCCCAGCATTTCCGGGACTGGATGCTTTCGTTGTTCCAGTCGAGATAGTTCAGCTGAAGCTGCACCACGTCGACCTCGGGGTGTTTCGTCAATATCTCGTCCAGCAATCGGGCGTTGTCATGAAAGGAGAACCCGATCTTCCGGACCTTTCCCTCTTCCTTCTTCCTGCGAACGAACCCGAAGCTGTCGAATTTTTCCGCGATCGCGTAATGCGACACGCCCAGATTGTGGATCAGATAGTAGTCGAAGAAGTCGACGCCGCATTTTTCGAGCTGCTCGTTGAAAATCCGCTCCATGTCTTCTTCCGCCGTGAGGAACATGGTCGGCAGCTTGGAGGTCAGCGTAAAGCGATCGCGCGGATGTCGCTTCACGAGCGCCTCCCGGATCGCGGTTTCACTCTGGAAGTTGTGGTACATATAGGCGGTGTCGAAATACGTGAACCCCCGCTCCAGAAACGCGTCGACCATCCGGATCAGTTCCGCCGTATCGATGTTCGCCGGATCGTCCGCGTTCGTGACGGGCAGACGCATCAGGCCGAATCCCAGTTTTTTCGTCATTTCGCATTCTCCTTCCGATGGAACGGTTCATCCCGTTTTTCCGGACTGCTCAATTCCTTTTCCTTCGCGGCGAGGCAGTGCCCGTATCCCTCGATTTTCGTGTCAAGGCGCGCGAGCGTTTCCTGCATTTCCGCGATTCTTTCGGCCAACTTCCTGCGTTCCTCGATCAGAAGATCTTTCCTCGCTTCCGTTGTTTGGTCCCCCTGCCGGCACAGGCCGACATATTCGATCAGCGTCTCGATGGGGATTCCGGCGCTTCGCATGCATTTCACGAACTCCACCCATCGGCGGGATTCCTCGTCGTAGACGCGGATTCCGCTCGAATTGCGCGGGACATGCGGAATCAGCCCGATGCGTTCGTAATACCGAAGCGTATCCGCCGAAAGGTCGTACGTCTTGCTCACTTCCGCGATGATCACCCGACTCCCCTCCTTCGCTTTCCACGGAATACCGTGGAGCATATTCCACAAGACGACGCCGCCCGACTCGCTCGAACGGCACGCAAAGAAACCTCCGTCAAACCGGGGGATATCGTCGACGGCCATCTGAAGTTTCTACCGGACATCCCAGGCGTTCCGCCCCCCTGGGAAAACGGCGTTATCCGATAGATGATCGACCTCCGCAGGATTCACCCCGTATCAGATTCCCTTGCCTGTCTCATAGGCCCGTTTCATCGCCGGGCGCCCTTTGACGTCATCAATCCGCCAGACACCCGCAGCAGAGATAACGCCTTTCTCATGCGGATCCGTCAGACAAGCGGCAAATGCACGAAACCCTTCGACCGTGCGCTCCAGCATGCCCTCATCGGTATCGGCCGCCGTCACGATGAAATAGAAATCCTTGTTTGCAATTTCCGCATATTTTGGTGCGGTACGATCGATAAGTGTTTTCATTTGTGCATTCATTGTGTAAAAATAGACTGGGGTCGCCATAACGATAACGTCGGCTTTGACCATCTTGTGAAGCACGTCGGCCATATCGTCTTTCTGTACGCATTCGTGTGTCCTGTTGCACGCGCCGCATCCGGTGCAATAATTGATGCCATGGTCGCGCAGGAACACCTTTTCCGTTCGATGGCCGGCTTCCTTTGCGCCGCGAACGAATTCATCGCATAGCGTATCGGAATTTCCGCCTTTTCTTGGGCTGGCGGATAGCACCAGAACAGTTTTACCCATAATTGTCCTTTCCTCCTGATATTCTTTGGCAATTTACTAAAATATTTTATGAATAAACAACTCCGCTGATATTCAATGAATGTCAGATGTCTGCGCCGTCCAAAGTCGTACAGATCATCCCGTGCTCCCAAAAATACCCGCTATGCAAGCCGCTACGACAATCAATGTTGCGGTCCTGTTTGCGAGTTTCTTCATGCCGCCTTCCCTTTCCTGTCGCCTGTCAACGTCTGATCGCTGCATCCAAATGTTTTCCCCAGAACTGAACCGCAAGATCCAGCCACCCTTCGGCGTCTGTTCCTGTGCCGAGCCCGAAGCCGTGGCCCGCCGTTTCATAGCGGCGATATTCAACCTCAACCCCCGCTTCGCGCAGATTCTTGACGCGTCTGTCGACAGTCAAGACATTCGCGATGCCGTCATTTGCGCTGACGGTCATAAATGTGGGCGGAAAATCTTCAGAGAAGCTTGCCTGACCGGTATAAGCGATGACGGCGACTGAAGGTTTCGGCAGATCGTCGCCCCGATACGAGGCGACTCCGCTTAAGGCGATATCGCCGACCATCCTGGCCCCGGCGGAACCTCCCCATAAGGAATAGCCCTCAATACTGACCCCAAGCTTTTCTGCATTCCTGAAGATATAGGTTATAGCCGCCGCCAGATCCTCCGTCGCCTTTTGACCGCTGCCGATGCGGTACCTTATGACAAAAGCGTTGTACTTCCTTTTGCTGATCTCAAAAGCAAGCGGTAACCCCTCATGCAGAGACCCTACATAGGAAAACCCTCCGCCGGGGCAGACAATGGCGAACGGCGCCCCTTTTTCGCCCCGATAGAAAAAGAGCCCGGTATTCTCTTTTGCGGGGTCATCCGGCTTTTGTTGTTCGGTGTAGAAATCGTAGAAGACAGTCTTGCCGTCATTGACTTCATCAATCATGCGGTTCAGCGCCCCCACAACCGTCTCGGGGTCCACATGGCCGTGGTACGGCATGAGCGAGCGGACATTACTGAGCGGCGTATCGGGGGAGCGGGCATCATGCTCTCTCGGCAGTATGAGTCGACCAAAGCCTTGAAAGGCCGAATGCTCCGCTATGTCACGAACGGAACCGGCGGTCGTAAGATGGGCATGACGTCCTTGTCCGTTTCCTTTCGTACTGAAGGTTGCGCCTGTATTTGCAGCCGCCGCGTCGACGCCGCCCATGCAACAGGCCAGAAATAACATCAGGATGAACAGGGATCTGCTCATTGAGACACATCCTCTCCGGTAGAAAACAGGTTCCGCCCGCCCACTCGGTTCGGACTCTCCGGAACAAGCGTCCGGACCTTTCTTCGCGAGCCGGTCGGACAATACATCTCGATTTTCCCGTCAAGTCGCGCCGGCGCGTCCGGCGCGGCGAAGTTTCGCGCGTCTTCCGGCGCATGTCGCCGCCATGCCGGAAACACCATAGCACCTGGAGTCGACTCCAGGTCAAGGGGGGGCGAAAATGTCGGAGGCGTTTCATATCGATCGCGTGATCGACACCGCGAATCCGGCGAAATTGACCGCTTCCGCGATCCGAGGTTATTATTGAGAAAAACCACCCCGGAGGCGAAACGCATGCCGGCTGAATTCCCACAGGGAAACGGCATTTTCCCCGCAACGCGACACGGATCCATCCGGAGGCGCACGGAGTGACGCCCGCGCGGAGTCATCAGCCCCTCGAGCGGGAATCGTTTCTTCGATCCGAAATTGTTTTCGGCTGCCTGGCTGTCGTTTTTTTTCTCTCGGCGCTTGTCATCGTTCTCGTCACGTGGGTCCTGTCCGCCGATATATCGCGCTTTCTGGAAAACGGCGAGCGCACCCTCGTGGAAATCATCGGGTTCCGGGAAGTTTCGAGCGGATCGGCGCCGGAGACGAGAAGCGTCGCCATCGCTCAGGGGGCCGAACCGGGGAACAGAGCGATGTTCGCGTCCCATATCCTCATGGACGACGGGGAGGTCGCGCGGCTGTCCGTCGGCCTTCGCCTTCGGGTCGTGACGCTGCCGTCACGGTCGCTCACGTTCACATCGCCCGGCTATGACCGCTATTTCGTGACGCCCGCATCGCTTGAACGACACGCGGAGAATCCCCCATCCGACTGGGCGATCCCGTCGAC
>CALMZW010000340.1 GCA_937870605.1 uncultured Synergistaceae bacterium | reverse complement strand
CAGCCACGCCGTCATCCCTCGGAAAAAAGTTCTGCTTTCCCCCAATTTCTTCCAGGAATCCACAACCTTCATGTCGAGGAGCTTGAAGTCCGAAACGTCGTCGAAATCGAAACCCGAGAACTTCCCCATCACGCCGTAGAACGCGCGTGCAAGCATCCTATACAACAGGCGCTCCCTCCCGCGCGAAGACTTGACCCCTTCGACGACATCGTACCCCGCGCGCCACAACGTCACCATTCGGGGAATGAGTTCGGGCGGATGTTGCAGGTCCGCGTCCATGACAATGCACGCATCCGTCTTCGTTTCGCCCGCGATATCGAGCCCCGCGCACAAAGCCGCCTCCTTGCCGAAATTACGGCTCAGACGTATCCCCCGGACATCGGCATGCTCCGAGGAAATTGCCGAAATCACTTCCCACGTTCGGTCGGACGATCCGTCGTCCACGAGGATGAACGAGGTCCTGACATCCGGGACTTCAAACATCGCCGAACGGATCGCCGCAAGCGTCGCGGCGATCTGGCCAGCCTCGTTGTAAACCGGGATCACTATTGAAAGATCAGCCGTTTGCATTCTTCCGCCGCCTTCTCATGCGCCAAGGCAGACAACGCCAGCCATAACCAGCACGATTCCCACAATATGCGAAACTGTCAGCCGTTCTTTCAGGAACAGCGCGGAGATTCCAGCCAAAACAAGGGAAATCAGGCCAATGATGAACGGATAGACAATACACAGATTTATTTTCGTCAACAACAGGCTGTAAGTGACGAAGCTCCCCCCGTAACACAACAGCGCCGCATACATCCGCCACGTTCCTGCCATATACGCAAGAACGCCGATCCTGCCGGGACGGAAGGAACTCATCCCCGACCTGATGCACAGATTGGCGATAACGTTGAGAATCAGATATGCGACGATTAGAAACAACGTCACACGCGCATCCGTCCTTCCTCCCAAGGTTTTTCCGGGAAACCGCGACGATGGTCATGCCGATACAATAGCACAAAGGATTCCCGCGTATCGTCTACTCCTGATTCTCGTCCGTTGGACGTACTTCTCCGTCACGCGCGTCCAGCATCCCGCAACGGTCGAGCCGCAGCACCCCGAATTGTCGCCGGAGCATCGCGAGGCTCAGGAGTCCGCCGCCGATATCCGCGAACGGGAAGGACAGGTAGACGCCGTCCACCCCGAAAAACATCGGGAGCA
>CALMZW010000339.1 GCA_937870605.1 uncultured Synergistaceae bacterium | reverse complement strand
TCGTCTCCGCCTGCATCGGCGGCGGCCAGGGCGTCGCGATGGTCGTGAGGCGGCTGAGGTAGGCGACATCGCGTCGGAAGAGAACGAAGAACGCTCCGTCTTTCCCCCTTCGCCATCCACGCATACGGAGACGAACAGGCTAAGAGAGGAGATTGATGAGTGATGAAGCGTATCGCCGTTCTTCTGCTGGCATTGAGCGTGTTTGTCATTCCTGCGCTTTCCGAAGGATGTACAACCATTCTTGTGGGAAAGAATGCAACGGCCGACGGGTCCGTTCTGCACGGACACAACGAGGATATGGGGTTCACGGCCGTCGGGCGGCTCTGGTCCGTTCCGGGCGGCAGTCACAAGCAGGGTGACACGGTCGAAGTTCCGTACGTCGCTCTCGGTGTCCCGGCCGTCACCTACCGGTACTGGGCGTCGGGAAACGCGTTCGGAACGAGCGGTCTCGGCATCGCCGCCGAGTCTCGGCCCTACGACGCGGTCCTCGTGGGCATGAACGAGTTCGGCGTGACGATGAGCTGCAACTGGATGTATTCGAAAGAAGAGAACCTGCCGGGAAAGGGTGTCCGGAGATACGCGATCCGGCAGCTCATCCTCGAGCGCTCGAAGACGGCGAAGGAAGCCGTGACGCTGATCGCGAATCTGATCGATATGTACGGCCAGGCGGATTGGGGCGGGCTGACATACTGCCTTGCCGATCCGCAGGAAGCATGGATCGTGGAAACGACATCGAAGAACTGGGTGGCCCGGCGGGTGAAAGACGACGAAATACTTGTCGTCGCGAACCGCTTCACGATTGGCGATGAGTATGATCTGGCAAGCGCGAATCTTGTGAAAACAGCGCAGGACAAAGGATGGTTCAATGCCGCCGGCGGCGCGAAATTCAATTTCAAGGCGGCGTACGGCGATCCCGCCCGCATGTCGTCTCCATATGACATCGACCGGGAAAACAGGGCCTACGAGCTTCTGAAAGCAAAAAAGGGAGCGGTTCTTCCGGACGACATCACAGTGGTTCTGATGGATGCGTACGAAGGCACGTCGAAGTATCACAAGCCGATCAACCATATGGAGCCCTGGGAGGACGTAACGGACAAGCTTCTTATCCCGCGGGCGATCCGGACGAATCTGTGCCAGTCCTCCTCTGTCGCGCACCTGCGCGGGGATTTGCCCGTCGAGGTAGGGAGCGTCATGTGGTACGCGATGGCTATACCGGGATATTCGGGGTATTTTCCGGTCTACGCCGGCGCGTCCTCTTTGCCGGAGGAATATCAGAACGTGAACAGCGCCTATGGCTGGAACTCCGCCTGGTGGACCTTCCGGATGCTCCAGAAGGTGACGGATCAGGACCACGACCTCCTGTTCAGCATCCTGAAGTGTTTCTGGGAAGGACAGCGGGCCGTGATCATGAACAACGGCGACAAGGTCGAAGCCCGGGCGCTCGCGTACCTCAGGGAAGGGAAGAAAGCGGAAGCGATTGCGCTCCTCGACCGGTTCACCTTCGCCCAGGCGAAGAATGTCCTGCAAAACGCGCACGTTTTCCTCAGGAAATTTCAGGACAAAACGGGAAACGCTCCTGTGTACAGACGTCGGAACACAAGAGGGGGCGCCTTCGTTTCGGGGCGCCCCCTCTTTCGGATAGATATTCCGGATGACCGTATTCCGAATGCCGGTTCTTTCCGCTACGCCCCGCAGCACCCTTCCTTTTCGCGGCCGAAGCTGCTGACGACGAGGTGC